>JBBJMN010000144.1:0-4407 GCA_037720485.1 Candidatus Nitrosocosmicus sp. | reverse complement strand
CTTTAGCAGTGATCATAACAAGCTATAATTCTATCGAATTTTGGGATAGGCTCTTTGTGTTTTTGGATCTGATGCAAGACATTACCTTGCTTCTCTTTTCCGCATTTATCCAATCTGACACACACCATAAAATGACTACAATCCTGCTTTATGTTTTTCACCAGATTACATAATACGCACATGAAAAAAACCAGTTTTAAACTATTAGATGTAAATACTGCTCTAAAATAATAGATAAAAAGATAGATATTATTTTGATGGCATGTTTGAAATTTACTATTAAATAATTGATAAATAACAATGTTATAATAGATTTACTTATGCCAGAATTTAATAGTATTTCTGAATTAAAGAAATTACTCGATGCGAATTGCAAAATAGAAAAAGTGGAACCACCAGTCTATGCTTCTGATGCAGAGGTCAACATAGTAAAGGTATCTTTACTATGTCCAGACGGTAAATCTCATACAATCAAAGCATATAAAGAAGAAGCATCCACTTTAAGAGAATTCATAAGAACATACAAATAAATTCTAATTAATTGAAAATCTGTTTTTTCTATCAAAGATCAATATTTGGGTCTGTAGATGCAACTTGTCCCCTGCTCATCAAATGGGGTTCTACTATGAATCGATTTACATTGGTATAGGATCGTTTGGTAGAACCTGTTGCTCAAATATATAATATATTTATCAGCGACTCTGTAAACTCTCCGTTATATCCATTGCTTTGCTCGGAAGTGTAAAAAGTCGTCAGGTGTTTTATAAATAAAATTTATATAAAACCATCAATAACGGTCGTTTATGACATGTATGGTCAAGTGTAAACAATGTGGTTTTGAACACCCTTCAATATTTGAAATGGATGAACATACACTTAGAGATAATATTTTCTCAAATAATCAAGAAATTTGTTCTAAATGTGGTAAGACTTCTACATACAATAAAGAGGATTATTATTTTAAATAATTTTTGATACCAAAAGTATTCCTTATCATTATAAACTGGAGTAATGTGTTTCCATTTTAGGTATTCTAATACCTCTAAACGTATTCCAGATAACACCATGGGTTTTATTATGACATGCGTGAATTGCAAAATACTTAATTTTCGATGATACAATAGATTCTACTTTTTCAATCAAAATCTTATTTTTTCAATATCATTCAAGTTATTGTATTCTAATACATTATTTGCACGATCCTTTTTTTCCTTTTTTAACGGCTTGGATATGCTTTATCTTTGTCCAAATTGCAATTGCAGCATAATTCGGATTATTTAGTTCGATATTCGCAAAATTTGATCCTATAACTGCACTGTTTGGATCCATATCATATAAAGTATTATCATATTCCTTAGCCATTTGATCGATATTGTTCATTATAATAATTCTTTATAGATATCTCTAATTATTGTATTTCTATGTAATTTGAAATAAAGTTTTTCAGAAAATATAGATTAATCAAACAATAAATTATCTGATTGCCTTGCTACAAATTGTTTTCAATAATTTTGTATTGAAATACATTAGTTTCAATTAATAAGTACAATATATGCGCATATTTGGGGGTTGATAGCAAAAAACTGTTAAAATGGATATAGAAACACTTCTAGTATTGAATTACTTGTGTATTTATAGTGAGATTACAGTAGTTATCAAATTATAGTTCATTATATACATAGCATTACCAATGCATGCATAACCCCAATTAACAATTAGTCGACAATCTTAAAAAACCATTTGGAAAACAGCAAAAACAGATGAGAAAAATTTAGGGTCATGTTTTGGTATTGGTTGGGGGTAAGATGTGTATGTCAGAATGTCGATGCAAAGATCTCTTAGTAATGAACCAATATTCCATGTTGCAGACGCCAGTAATGGTGGAAAGATTGATAGAGGCGATTTCTAGTCACAGATAGGTTTTCTTAACTTTTTTTATTCATGACAACAAGTTGCAATTCAAATACATGTAATATGCAAAGGCTTTAACCAAATAGAGAGGACCCATACCAAAATTGTCCATAAAATAGGATTCAAATTTCTATCTATTATTTATTGTTGTTTTCACAGCCTGTAGTGTGGAAACTATAAAGACACCGTCAACTAAGGAAGGGGACAATAACCTTATAGATGACAAAAATAGGAATGATGATGGCACAAGTGTTTATGATAATGTTTTTGATGTTGCGATAATTGGTGGAGGGTATGCCGGTTTGTCTGCGGCATTGCTATTGGGTAGGTATCTTCGGCCCACCATTATTTTTGATGTTGCAAAGCATAGGACGTCTAGAATACATGGTTACTTGGGATTTGAAAAATCGCCAATTAGAGAGGTGGTTCAAAAAGCATGGAGGGATGTACTCCAATACCGTTCTGTAAAGAGAGTAGAAGAGCACGTGGAAAGGGTGGACAAGGACTATGACAACAATCTTTTTGTGATAACAACCACAGCAAAAAAAGACGACGGTCTAGCCAAAGATGACGCCATCAAAAGAAAAGCCAAAGCGAAATACCTTATCATGGCGACAGGCGTAACACATGTACAGCCAACAATAAAGAATTTTGATGAGTACCTTGGAAATGGCATTTGGCACTGTCCCCATTGCGACGGATTTGAAACTACCGATAAGAAACTGGTTATAGTTGCGTCAGATAACAAAGATAACCAGGCTTTAAAATATGCCAAAATATTCCTAGGCTGGACAAAAGATGTTACGTTGTTTTTTCAACGCCCAAAGGATGGGGATGATGATAATAGTACCATGGCAACAGGGGTAGGAGGCCATCAACTGACAGACGAGCAAAAGAACGAAGCAATGACGCTGGGCATCAATGTAATCGAAAGTGACGGCATATCTGAAATTGTTTCCGATTCAGGGGCAAATAAAATGAAGGGTGTTCTGACAGAAAGCAATAGGTTCTATGAAGCTGATGTATTGTTTTACCACATTGAGCAGATTATCCAAAATGAAATTGCAATCCAACTTGGATGCGAATTGGATGAGGGATATGTGAAGGTAGATAAAATGCAACAGACCACAATTCCAAATGTTTATGCTTCAGGTGACCTTGATACAGACAGACACTATGCCATATTGGCTTCAGCAAGCGGGGCATTGGCAGCAATATCCATTTACGAGGATTTGTTAAAACAGGCAATAAAAATAACCAAGGATGAAGGGACAGGAGGGAAAGAATAAGGAGGAGGAGGAGGAGGAGGAGGGAAAGATAATTAAACCAATCCAATATAAGAAAGGTGTTGTCGCAACCATATCGCAACACTATAAATATTTTCAAACATCTTTTTTCCTTGTTAAAAGAACAAAAAATTAAGATATAAAAAAATAACATATAGCCTAATGAATGGTCAAACAAGAAAATATGCTATAAAATGCCTCATGTGCGATGAAGGAATCACAGAACCTTTAGGTTCGTATTTTGCTGAGTCGCATTTAACTGCCAACCCTGGTCATCTGGAATACAGAATAGTTATAGAAATGCCTTCTGCATAGGTCCCCGATGGTAAACCGACTCTGGTATTTGATGATGATGCAGAAAAACATTAGGTTTCAGAGTTGCAATGGCATCATAACACTTTAAACAAATTCTATGAATGATGCATTGTATATATTTTATTAATTATTGTGTATGCGATTACTGGAATATATTCAGCTTAATAGTACATAAGAGCAATAGTACCCTTTGTTTAAGTAATGTATTTAACCTAAGGCAAATTCTAATATCCCCATTGTTTATCATTGCAATCTTTATTCTCTTTTAACAATATGCGATAAACCAAGACCAATGCTCTTTTGATGGTTATAGTACGTTAATTTTGTAAACTATGACTATTGCTATCACTATTACTATATTTGTAATCCTCTAAACAACACTAAGATGAGCTCATGTTACTAACTTCCTTTGAACATAAGGAACATAATGTAGCATTAGTTTCGGATGTGAACATTTTACCACACGAGGAGCATTTTACCTTTTGATCTTCATACATAATTATTATTATAACCTACTTGTGTAAAAACACACTGTTTGCTGTGAGGAGATATAATATGCCTCGATTACTTGTGAAGAAAGAAATTCGTCTTATACATCATATTGCTTGCAAATAAAGGGGAGTTTGGATGTAGGTATGTCATATTATAGAGGCGATTTGCAAAAGTTGATGATGTGTTGTTATAACATATGTTGTTTTCTATGTTTGGTTTAAATGAACCTAAAATTTGAAGAAATAGACTAAGAAAAAAAATTGGAATAATTCATATAATATAAAATCAAAGAAATGGATTTAAAAAGTAGATTCTTATCAGCGAAGTTTCAGTTGCCTCAAGTGACCAGTGTTGCTGTCCAAATACACTTGCCATTTTTCAGACTTTTGTTTTTTCCAACTAC
>JBBJMN010000045.1:0-15907 GCA_037720485.1 Candidatus Nitrosocosmicus sp. | reverse complement strand
ATCTGTACCTGGCTCTACGGGATTATCTATTAATACTTCTTGATAACACCCTCTCACTTCGTTCTTTGTTGGCTCATCCTCAAAGTATGGTGCCTGATGAGGTGCGTTTTCACTTGTGTCTACTGCTTCTTCTATACATTCATAAAATACAGGTAAACTGCCATCAAGTGTTACATTACCAGTATTTATAGGAATCAGTTCAACAGCCTGAGAAAACGCCAAATTGGCAGGACCATATTGCAATACCGCAGTAAATGCGGTTACAACAACTGCAATGGTGAATATCGTATTTGTAGTGAGATTTTGCATCATAATGTTGACTTCATATGGTTTTCACCCGATTTGCAATTATATATTATGTATTGACTTCATGTAGTTTCATATAGTTCACTTTACATGTTATTACAAAGGCAACGTGGGAAGTGAATGCGATACCGAATAAAAAATTCCATACGTGTTTTACATTGATTTGTTCAATATATTAAAATTCCATAACACAATTCTATCGAATTCAAATATTACTAATTTATTCTATAACTTACTTTAATAACTATAGAAAATATTTATTGCGAGAGTCACCATAAATAGACATCCTTTATTTAGGAATTGGCTACCTCCGCAGAAGAACGTTTGCTTTCGAGATAGTTTGCCAAACTAAAAGTTATTAAGGATATTGAAAATGATAAATCTTGCATCACCGTCATCTATTGATTCTATAGTGATACAAGATAATAACTGCAATCACAAATAGTTCTTTTAGAGATTGCAATAAAAATGACAACATTGATTGACGGATTATATTTAAAGTTACATGAAATTTTAAATGGGAATAATTATGATATTCATGGCCATGAAATAACCTTTGAAAAAACAGGGGCTTTGGAATATTCTTCTGTCTATTTTATCAACTGTAATAGGAAGTATGTTATAGATCTGTCTTCTGTTTTCGTAACTGTTAAAGAGGTTATTGTTCCTGATGATGATGTCATATATAGTGACGTTTCAGACATAGAGATAAAAACAGAGGAACTAACACCAAATATTGAGGCATCATAAGAATCACAATAAAAAACATTAAAAAGTCTAATAGAGTATTCATCTGAAATGAGTGAATTATATATATCCTAGAAAAGGGAACTTGAATTTGAATTGAAATTCATATTGTATAGTTCAATATTTATTTATTAAAATTTTTGGTAAAAGTACAAATATAAGATCAAACTCTGCTTAGCCTCAACTTGGTATAACTAAAGGGAGTTGCTTCACCTTACTTCTGCTAGTAATGCCATTCGGTTAAGTTTATGCACTGTGATGGATACTCAACTTTATAGCCAACCGATTAAATGCGCAAGTCATGCATGTTCATCATTAACTTCACCTCTAATAATTAACTTTGTTAAAAAATGTATTAGCAATTGTTATAATTGTCAGCAATGGAGTTACTAATTTATAATATTATATAATTATTTATCAAAAGAGGTTGAGAATTTGCCCAACCATTGATTATTGGTTTAGACATATGGGTTCATGTATTAAATGCCATCTATCTCTAACCATCTGTCCCCCTATTTACTATACCAATATTTTACCTTTCTTAACTACAATAATTTAATAAATTAACCCTGCATTAATCACATTTTTACCCACATGCCAGATGATTGACTATTCTATTTTGTTTTACTATAGATTGTAATACCTTTTAATTATTGGTATACGCATTATTTCCTTTTTTTCTCTGAATGACAGAGAGATTACAATGATTAATATATAATAAGAATAAACAAATTCAGATACAAATAGGCCGTCCATTCTTGTTCTTATTTTAATTCATTGTATTAAAATTGTTAAATTTTCATATCCAAAGAATGCAGGCAAATAGGACTTTTCTCTAATAAAATTCATCATAAGAAGACCGCTAATTGCAAACAATATTTCATCTACCTCGATCTAAATTGACAAGATAAACAACAAAATGAAATGGACTATAACCGCATTACTCGGAACCAGACAATTCTGACCCACATTTAAAACATTTAATGTTACAAACAGTATACTCCCCCATTATATAACCACATCTCACGCATTCCATTTTTTGTTTAGAATTTTCTTCATCTGCCTCATCCAATTTAATATATTGAAATAATAAATTTGGAACAATCAAAATTTTCATTCACTCTAATAACAATATCAAAATCTTTAACTCTTTCCAATATAGATAATTGTTTCTATATAGATCACTATAAAGACATTTAAAATGAAAATTACTTTTACAACATATAATTATTGTCTTATTAGAAAATACATTAATTACTCATATTATAATAATCTATTGTTTAGTAACACAGTTAGTAATAGAATAATAATTGACACATAATTTCATATAATCAATTGACAAATAATAACAAGTTTATCAACCAAAAAATAAATTATATCATAATGCAAATATCAAGCACTATCAATTAATTTACATTTTAAGAACAGTAATAATTTAATATGTATAATGGCGCAATAGATATCATACTAATTGTATAATATGAGGCATATTATTTTTAAACAGAACATATATGTTTTATATTAACTATATAGGTAAATATTATATTTTAACATAAGAATATACAAAATACGTGCGTTCCCTAAATATCGCAATTGATGCAGATGGTTCCCCTTCAGGTTATGTTTCTTGGTATAATCATTTTTATAATAAAAGCAAAATAAGGGTATTAAGGCCATCGATAAAATATGAAAGATATGGAGTCCAAAGAATGGAAATGCTTGCTGTCTATTTTGCAATTTTAGACAATTTAAAAGGAATAAAAAAATTAAAAAGAAGAAAAAAAACAATTATTGTTAGGAGTGATTCAAAGTCCACAATAGAGCAATTAAACAACAGATCAGGTATAAGAGATGATATAATTAGAAGGATTCATAATTCCATAACCAGAATATTAGCAAAGGTTTCCTGTAATTTATTTTTTTATCATTTAAATAGAACAAACAACATGGCAGGAAAAATACTAGAGAATATACGAAAGGATAGGATTATTCTAAAGAAAGATCAAATACAAATAAATTAAAGATAATGCAATGTTAAAAAAATATTATTAGTTAATATAGAAGCATATTCATCTTAATATATTTTATATTTTATATTATTTAGATAAATAATGACAAAATAAAAGGAATTGATAATAATATAATAAATTGTTAAATGTTACCAAATTCATCTAATCCCAAATATTTAAGGTAATGATTATTTTATTTAACAACAGCACAATCTACTATATGTAATTTAATGTAGAGTATTATCTTACGCTCAATATTTATTTTATTCTACGCAATCAAATATAGTATTTAATTTTAATAATACATCATATAAAGGAGGATAGGATTCAAAATATATGCACAGGTATTTGTCTTGATTCTCATTTAGGGAAACAAATGCAATATATGTATTATTATCAACATTAATCAACTGGAAATCGGATTTTATTATCGAATTAGAGTGAATAAGGATATTTTTCTCATTTATCATAGAATAAAAGATATTGCTATCATTAGATAAGATCTCGGATGATCTGCTTTGTTTTGACCTAAAAAAATTATAATCCCGGTTTATATATTTTTTAATAATGCATTGCTTTGACTTCCCTACAATTAGTTTTCCATTGCGATTTATTACAGATGTAAATTTTATAGATTTATCTATTCTTAGTGTTTTAGAACATATGCTATCGAGAAACGTTCTTTCTTCCACCATATGATTTTATGATAAATACATTAATCCTTTTACTAAATGTTTTTAATAGTATCTTATAGAATGAAAGCATCTATATATTTGGATTGGATACTATATAGATGTGTCATTATGACAAAACTATTGTATTAGGAAATATAAATAAAAGTAATTATAGCCATAATTATAAATGCAGCCGTTTATATATTATTATATCAAAAGCCACATTAATTAACACAAAATCAACAATTACTTTAATTCTATCAACCCTTTGAGACCATTCCAATTTTACTATAATTAAACAATATCGGATATATTCCAATTAATTATTTAATAGCATCAATAACGTAACAAACAGGTTACAATAACGTGAAGACTAGAGTTATTATGCTCAAAACAACAGATTACATCATCTATATGTATTGAGAAAGAAACCATCATCGCTTTTTAACAGATCAGATTTACAATATTGAATAAATTGTTCATATTTGTTTTTTCTGATAACAGTAATATTATTCTCAACATCATTGTGTTCATACGTATGATGCTTTTTTAAATAGGCAATTGTTATATCATAATCATGGATAACGCCTAGCATATCCTGGATATTTTCCAATGTCCCAACTATACCAGAAACACCATGAACATCATCACCTTTATTCCCACCAAGTCGCTCCTTTTTGTCAACATTTTCGTTTCCCTTATCCCCATCACTTAATAAAAGCTCAAGCAAATATCGCAATTTCTTTGAATCCTTTCTTATCTCATGCAACTCATCTACCCTTGCACAATCACTAATTACAACAGGCAGGTTTTTCTCAATTCTAGACGCAAAACCATTAACAATTTTATTGTATTTCCTAGTTAACTTCTTCTCTGTTTTGTTATGCTTATAGAGACTACTGTTTTTTACCGGATGTGGAACATTTATCTTTTTTAGATCAGTGGCAACGGATAACGCCTTGCCAAGTTTTTTATCTTTCTCCCTTTCAAGTGATTTTTTTAATGGCTCAAGCTGTTGTTCAGATATCTGTCCTTCATTAGCTAGTTTTTCCAATATTATGTCAAGATCCCTGATTTCACTATTTAATTTAAAAAGGCATTTACTAATACCAACATATTTTTTTATTTTCTTTTTCTGTAATTGTTTTGGACTTGAACGGTACGATGCTTCCAATCTCCTAATTGCCGTTCGTATGTCATGTATATTCTCTTCATTAGGATCTTTGGCATATTCCTCAACCCTCTTGCCTACCTTTTGCACATTATGATCATAATTATCAAAAAAAGTATCCAAATCAACAGAATATGAGATTTCAAAAGCTAAATTGGCCATTGATAAAAATAAATCCACCTCCAAACATTTTAGCATTTATACTAATTATAAAGCATAAAGAGTAGGATCAGATAACAACTTCATAAAAGTTTTGGATTTTGAACTATAGCCAATTTATATGGTGTAGCATAATGTCAAACTGATCTGCACGTTCTTTTGTAATCTTATCTCCAAATTTATCATTAATATTATTTTTTGGTATTTTTATCCTCTATATTAGGTAAGTTGCTTTATGTTTTAAAACCTTCAATAAAGTCCAATGGCTATTTTTTAGCCAATTGATCTGTGTCCCCCTCGTCACTTTTGTATTTATTTTTGTGTTTAGATAGAAGCGAATGTCTCAAAATTTCATTTGCCATAGATTTGGGTATATTGCAACTTGATGAAATGCAGTCCCTTATTTCATTTTCATATCCCCTATTTTTAAAAAAACAGAGATTTTCTTTTAAGGTATTAGCTGGATCAAGTGAAAATAAGGCACGTGTAACCATCATATTGTAAATTAGATCTCTTTTATCGTGAGGATAATTCAACAAGCATCTATTTAATTCAGCCAGCATTGGACCTAATTTTCCGATTTCTTCATCATAAATTTCATCATCTGATCCAAAATTAATTTTGATCGTTTTCTTGATAGTGAATGGATTGTGAATATCATCATTGTTATTTGGTTCCTTAGCATTCGTCTGAAAATCGCCAATGCTATCCTCTGGGTCTGAAATGTCCTTAGACGACAATAATGGCAAATTAGGTATTAGATTGTTTAACCTATCATATATCTGACTCTGATTCACATGTACTTCCTTATTATGTCGCTGAGCATTCCACTTTCTTGGAAATTTCTTATTACAAATAGAGCAAATATAAGGTCCCGTTCTCTTATTACACACAGCCATACATATACCAAAAGCTTTATATATCACTTAAAAAAACGATATTTACACATAATGTGGGAAGAGCTATATAAATATTGCAAATTATAGAGAGTATTTTATAGATAAATGTAATTTTATGGAAAATTTATGAAAAAAACATCTTTTTGATCTAAAATGAAAAACTAATAGTAGTATCTTTCAAACGAGTTATTCATAGCAAATCACCCGGAATGATTATACAAGATTCATATATACACTCCCATTCGACTTTAAACTGCCATGGAGCAATACAAAAAATATCACAAAATTTATCAATAACAAACAGTTTAGTCTTCAATTGAAGGTATCATAGGTGTTTATTAAACGCCTCTTTTCTTTTCCACTATTTTTGAGACTCTGTTTCTATCCATCCGTTAATTGCCTCTTCTAAAGCCTGAGAAATATTTCCTTTTTTCATTCCTTTTTTCTCAAAAACAGCTTTACGGAACTTTTTTTCTAAATCGTCAGGTAACACGATATTCATCTTACCCATATTAAATATATACAGATAACTCTATATAAAGATATAAATATAATAGTATATCTTTATCATTTTAGAAAAACTGCTAAAAACATAGTAACAACATTAGAATCAACCTCAACTAATTTACTGCTTATGATTTGGAAACATATACCAAAAATCTCAGACTATGTTAGATCTTAAAGCCGCAAATATATAGCAAATGGCATTTAAACCAGCAACCCACCTAAAGAAACAAGTAGACACCACATGGGGGGATCACGTCATATATCCTATCTGTTGTACATGGTATAATGCAAATCAAGATCCTTGGTTGCATCCAAGTTATCTGTAAAGAGAGAATTGAATGATCAATCCAAGCCTTTGGCCAATCCGTTAAAAAACTACCATAACAAAATTTTCAGATTTTGGCATATGCTTTGGATAAAAATTATTTTATTCCATCAATATATTGTTACGAGTTACTCGGAGTAACTCCCTATAGCAGTTTTTGTTTAAAATATACTTTACAGCATCATATCCACATATCAAAGTATAGTCCAGTCTATAAGACATTTATCGAAAAACGCAGCAGCCTTGTTACATATAATTTACTATTTTGGTACAAAAGCAGAACTATTGCGGTAAAGATAAAGAAGACGATAGACATCTTTATATCTATATCACAGGTGAAAGCATAGATTTCCCTTTGGCTAGAGGTATTTACCAAGCTGTAACAATAAGAGCGACATAAGGAGGATAAATTTCAAAATAACATGATTTCATATATCATTCTTTTTGAGTTATCTAACAACCGGCATAGTTTGGCGGTTTGTGCGGTCATTGGCCATAATGACAAAAATTATTTTTATTTTCAACAAGATGCAAATATCTGTGTATGCGCCTAAGGGCTTGATAATTAAAAGTTGATGGGCGGACTCTGATTCATAAATATAGGCATAATTCTACATTTTAAATCCTCTACTTAGCATTATCAATTCCGGGCCAGTTGTTATACTACCAACAACTAAAGATTTTGAATTGCAGATTATTCCTGAAGAAAGATAGGGAATGCCCCCATTGATTGTTAAAGGTTCAACATCAACTTTTAAAATTGAAGATACAGTTTCGATTTCTTTTTCCGAAGCCTTTGGATGAATTCCTGCGCCATAATTATTGGATACCAACATAGAACCTGTTTGATTAAAATCCGCTATTGCCATAGTATGAACATTAATTCCAAGAATATCCCCTATTTGTTTATCAAATTCACCCTTAAATAGAGGTGAAACTATAGCACCGTGATCATTTGCAGATATCAAATTCCCTATTGCAGTAAGTTTTGAATCCAGGCGCGCAACATTGAGTCCGGTCACCTGTTTAAGGTATGTAATTTCATCATCTGACGCTATTGAAGGCAATATCATACCGTTATTATTTAAGACTACCATTGGTCCAATTAGCCTATTTCCCGCAACTGAAACAAAAATTGGTTCGACTTCTAAATAGTCAACCAGTTTTTTACTTTTAGTCTCGGCATATCCATATGGAAGCAATACTATACCGTCATTAGATTTGGCGAATATGCCCACGTTAGGACTCTTGTATAAGTCATATCTAAAAATACCCAAATAACTTAAAGTATATTCAATTTATCATATGAACCTATTGGTTAAAAATTTGGCATTTAAAATTTTATAAATGTAAAATAATACCATAATTAAATATAGTTAGAGTCAACAAAATGGGAATGAAAAAAAATATGCATGTAATTTTTTTTTTGTTGTTGCCCATGTTAATACTTTATAGTTTGCTTATTATGCAATTTCTCAATGGCAACTCATATTCACAATTCCCAAATTCAGAAATAGAAAAAAGCATAATGAACAACAACAACGAAGGTATCAAATGGTCTAACTATACCGATAAAAAAGAAAACTATACTACGGTATATCCAAACGAATGGAAAGTTATCAAAGGTGAAAATAATGACAATAGTCAAAACGGCTCCATCACAATATTTCGGTCGCCTAAGGAAAATTCAAATGATACATTCCAAGACAATATTGTCATAAGCATAATAAAATCAGACAACAACACATCTGACAATAACAATTTTCAAATGCAGCCAATAATTAAAAAACTGGAAATGAGAAATAAAGACTTTAAATTGGAAAACTTTTCAGTCATAAATATAGGCAACAAACAGACCGGAAAGAGTATAAAATATGGCTTTAACAGTGTTGGAATAAATTTCAAAACCGAACAGATTTATTCAAATATAAATAATAAAACCTACATATTCTCATTATTGGCCGAGCAAAAAACATTTGAAAAACACTCCCAAATATTTAATCACATGCTAAAAAACATAGTGTTAAAGAATAATTAGCAGGATTTTCTGTCAATCATCTAACCCAGCAAATATTTGCGTATCGATAATATTTGAAAAACTAGAAGGTATGTCACTAGCTATTCCAGACGAAAAAGGCAATAAGATCGAAGAATCCGCATATGGCTGCTCAGGATTCCCTATGGAATCATAACTATGCAATGAGAGTTGGTTTGACATATCGGACTTCTTAACCGCGTCTTTAGCCAAAACAATTTGGGAGAAAACATTACTATCAGCAACAGCAACAACCATCATAGAAATCAAACAGACAGATATAAAGAATGTTAGTTTTTTCATATATTCGATACAGGGTTTATATCAAATATAAGAAAACCTTCGAATACAACAATAATAAATCCATCTGTGTATTTATGTGGTGATTTAATATTCAAAAGTCAGTTTAATTTTTTTTATCATCTTTCTACTATAAGATTATTGTGTAATTGTTCATATGCAATTTTACTCGTAAGAATATAATTAACCCATCAATAGAGATTTGTTTTTAAGCTCATAGTTTCTTATGTAATTATCGAATTTTAATGTTGTAGAGATCTCATCAATGCCCTCTAACAAATAACGTTTTAATGTAGAGTCGATTTCAAATTTATGAATGTCCGAATCTATTTTTACGGTCTGGTTTGGTAAATCAACTTCGATATCCCGATTTGTTTTTGAGGAAAAAATATCATCAATTTTGCCTTTGTCCAACATAATGGCCAAAACACCATTCTTAAAGCAATTGTCATAGAATATATCGGCAAAAGAAACTCCAACGATTACTTTGAAACCGAAATCTTTGAGTGCCCATACAGCATGTTCTCTTGAGCTGCCAATACCAAAGTAATCCCTTGTCAGAAGAATTTCCCTGCCTGCAAATTCAGGTAAATTGATAACAAAATTGGAATCTACGTTACCGTTTTTATCATAACGCCAGTTATAAAATAAATATTTACCATATCCAGTCTTTCCCAAAAGTTTCAGGAATTGTTTAGGAATGATCTGATCGGTATCTACGTTGACTATGTCAAGTGGAACAGGTTTGCTTTTTAAGTATTTAAAAGGCTCCATAAAATCATTTAATGCAATTTATAATATTAATCTAAATCCATTCTCTGACGTCAACGAATTTACCTGCAATTGCTGCTGCAGCCGCCATAACAGGACTGACCAGATGAGTTCTTCCACCTGTGCCTTGTCGCCCTTCAAAATTCCTATTGGAGGTACTGGCACACCTTTCACCAGGTAAAAGTATATCCGGATTCATTCCTAAACACATGCTACAGCCAGATTCACGCCACTCAAACCCGGCATCCATAAATATTTTGTCGAGTCCGAGTTTTTCAGCAGACAACTTTACCTGTTGAGAGCCCGGAACGACCATGGCTTTAACATTAGGAGATATCTTTTTGTCTTTCACTATTATGGAGGCTTCTATTAGATCTTCCAGTCTTGCATTTGTACATGATCCTATAAACACCCTATCGACCGGTATGTCTGTGATTGGCACCCCAGGGGTCAAATCCATGTATTTTAATGCACGGATAGCAGACTTTTTCTCTTCCTCATCTCCTTTGGCATACTCATCTGGGTTAGGAATTGTAGAGGTAACATCAATCGTCATGGCAGGATTGGTACCCCATGTAACTTGGGGAACAAGACCATCAACATTTAAAGTGAACGATTTGTCATATTTTGCGCTAGCATCAGGTTTAAGATCCCTCCAGTTATCCAGTAACCTTTCAAATGACTCGTCTTTAGGAGTGTATTTTTTTTCTCGCAAATATTCAAAGGTTACATCATCAGGAGATACAAGTCCGGCTCTAGCACCTGCCTCAATTGACATATTACATATTGTCATTCTTTTTTCCATAGAAAGATTTGAAATAAAACTTCCTCGATATTCAATTACAGACCCAGAACCACCAGATGTGCCTATGTTTTTAATGATTGACAATATCACATCTTTTGCGGATACTGCAAGATCCTTTTTTGAATTACCATTCAGAATAATTTCAAAATTCTTGGCTTTTTTCATCCACAAGCATTGAGTTGCTAATACATGTTCTACTTCACTAGTGCCTATTCCAAACGCCAATGCACCAAAAGCACCGTGTGTAGAGGTGTGACTGTCTCCACAAACAATTGTTGTCCCTGGAAGTGTCAAGCCTAATTCAGGCCCAATTACATGAACTATACCCTGATTTTGATCATTTATATCAAAAAGAGTTATTCCAAAATCTTGGCAATTTTTTTGCAAAGACTTTATTTGCAGTGAGGAAATTTCATCAACTAATGGTAAGGATCTATTTGTAGTAGGAACATTATGATCTACAGTAGCATAAGTAAGGTTGGGCTTTCTGACCTTTCTGTTATTAATTCTAAGGCCATCAAACGCCTGTGGAGAAGTAACCTCATGTATATAGTGCCTATCTATATAAATCAATGACGGATCTTTGTCATTACCTGGATATACCAAATGATTGTCCCAAATTTTATCATAAACGGTATTTACCAAATATTAATTATAATAGAAAGAAGAAGTATAATAATTATTTCATGATTTTGTGCTAATTAATAATGCTTAAATGTAGTCAAATATTATTTTGATATAAATGCATACTAATGAGCAGATTAATGATAATCGCTATCCTCAGCATATTTTGGATCAGATCAAAAAAGGAACAACTACCTGTGCTATTACATGCACCGATGGGGTAGTTTTAGCAGCTGATACTAGAGCAAGTGCAGGTTTTTTCATAGCAGATAGACACGTTATGAAGATTCAAAAGGTAGACGATCATTTAGGCATGACTATTGCAGGAGGTGTTGCGGATGCTCAAAATCTTGTTGATACAATGAGATACAATGCAAATATATACAGACTATCCAAAAAAGAATTAATTCCGGTAAGTTCTGCTGCAAGACTTTGTTCTAACATATTATTTAATCAAAGATATTTTCCATTTTATGTTCAAATTATTATGGCAGGGTTTGATAAGAGAGAGAGAGAGGGAAAAATATACAATATAGACTTGTTTGGGTCGATGACCACCGAAAAGTTCATTTCAACGGGAAGTGGATCGCCAGTTGCTTATGGATACCTAGAATCAGAATTTAAAGATGGAATTAGTGTAAACGAAGCTTACAAAATTGCCATTCAATCAATAGCTGCTGCAATTAGAAGAAATGCAGGAACTGGAGATAGCATAAATGCCGTAATAATAGACAAAAACGGATATAGGGAGCTAACCAAGGAAGAAAAAGACAGCGTAGGCGCTAAATTTTAACTTATTTATTTAAAAAATAAAAGATCAGAAAATGATTTTATAGATTAAGTGGTAGTATCAATAAAATCCTCAATTTTTAGTTCCATATATGCTGGAAAATCTAAAGATGGCAATAGCTTTTTCATAAAAGGGTCAGCAATTATATAGGCAGTTTTGAAATGGTTACTTTTTAGAAAAGAATTAAACAATTTTATAAATTCCCCATAGTCCCCAGGCTCAAAATCTGTCGAATGTTTAGAAAAAACATTATGGGAAGCGGGATAAATATCGGAGATTTCAACAGGAATTAATCCAAAAAAAGGATTATAAAGGCACACTAAAGATAAGGAATATTTATCAATTATATTTTTAAAAACAGAAGATAAATAAAATGGTCTTATGCCTTGGTCAGGATAAAGCAATATAGCGTCATTATAAAGCGATTTATAGTTATTTATCAGCATATTACGAAAATTTTTTAATTCAGGCCTATACTGATCTATAGGTTCAAATAAATAAATTGCTTTTTGTTTAAATATGGGAGTGTTATTTTGCAAATACTCAAAATTTTTAATGGTATATATTGCATCCATTAATTTTGGGTGGGATCGGGCTTTTTGCAAAACATATTCCCACAGTCTCCCATCAAATATAGACTGTTTTACAAAAGATACTTCTTGTTTGAGAACAAAAAGGTTATGTTTTGCCAGATTCGTAATTCTAGTTTCCCTATCTTCATTTAACAATTCTTTAACTGTATAGTAAGAACAAACAGGACAACAACAAGGAAAATATGACATTGCATCAAGTTTCAAAGTTCCATGAGAATGCATATAGCGATTATCTTTTGCATATAAGATATAGGACGCGGAGTCAAAAGTATCACATCCTAAAGCTACAGCAAGAGGAATGGTTAATGGATGACCAGCACCGAATAAATGAATGGGTTTATTGGGTATAGCCAATTTTGCTGTTTTGATAAGTTCCGCCAGTATAGAAAAATTATAAGATTCCATAAGTTCTACCGGACTACCTATTGCAAAAAATTGAAATCCCATTTTATCCAAAACAGATGCAGAATAGGTAACTAGATCAAAATGTTCCGCCCCCTGAATGGTTCCAGTCCATATCTCCCCTTTAGAGGAAAGGGAATTTGAGTCAATAATACTATTATTATTTTTATTATTTTCAATTATTTCAACGGTCTCTTTTATATTAGAAATGGTTTCATCCACATAAGATTTAGCGACAGAGTATGGCAATCCATAACCTGTAGGTTTATCCAATGGAATAGGAATATCACTACCTATATCAATTTCAAACTGAGCCATGGTCGAAGGTGATACACCAACTGATCCATACTCAAGAACTTGATAACCTCCAGAATCAGTCATTATAGGCCCGTCGAAATTTACAATATTATGAATTCCATGTTTTCTAACTTTATGTTCAGATTGTTTAAACGCAATATACGCATTAGTTATAATGCAATTAAATCCAAGGCTTTTTAAAAAATTTGGACTGATTTGTTGTTTAATTGGGTGAATTACAGGTATAAAGGACGGCGTTTCAAAAGAACCATGTGGGGTAGTTAATTTTCCAATTCGAGCAGCTAAATCTGTACATTTCACCTCAAATAACAAGACTAATTCTTTGGCTCCTTATTGAATTCATCATATATTGCTTTGACTCTAGATGCCGCCAATCCAGAGCCCTCCTCTATCCCTGTTTCCGTAACCTTAATTTTATCCATTACAATTATAGCGCCTATATCCTCTCGAATTTTAACTAAACCAGGAAATACCCGAGACAATCTATCAGCTAGTGCCTTAAGATCAAATGGTTTTTCTAACAATTTTATTTCTTTAACAAACAATCCATTTACCATTAATTTTTGAATTTGTTGAGAGTCAATGTTATCCAATATCAAATCAAATTTTTCGCTTAGTCCAACTAAAACTCCAGAATAATTTTTATTATATGAAGTTTCAATTGAAACCTTTTTTCCTAGAAATTGTGAACTTTCTTCAGCAAACCTTCTTGAAATTAAAGCAGCCATGATTCAAATGGATAATATCTGAAGGTATATATATATATGAAATTAGTTTATTTTTTGACTCACAATAGGAATTTTAGCATTTGAGGATCATTTTGGACTACAGGCAACCAGTCAATCATTCCAAATTCTCTCAAGTTTTTATCAATATACATCTCAACAATTTTTTGCGCAGACATAGATGGGAGAATCCTTTCATTTATTTCCAATTCAGCAACATCTGTTTGGTTAAACTTTTCTAAAAAATCATACGATATAATACCTAAAATTTCAGATATCAAATTATCATGAATCTTCTTTTCTGAATATGATCGACTCTCATATATTTGTCTAAGTTCATATGGGGACCTTCTCAAGACTACTGCAAAATCTACTAACAGTGGGTCTACAACATATGGAGCAAGATGACCAATTATAATTGCATCAGCATATTTATCTGTGGAAAGCATCAATTTTAACAAACTAAATGTTTTTTTGATATCAACTTCATTTTTACATATAGGAGAAACCAAAAGATTTTCAGATAATATTACTTTGTTTATATCGAGAATAGGAATCTCGCCCAATAGTTTTGAAAGTTCTTTAGAAACGGTATGTTTTCCTACACCAGGCGTTCCAGAAACTATTATTTTCAGATACAACGCCCGCTCTCATATTTTTAGAATATTTAGCACTCCACCAAAAGTCTAAAGGATTGTTTTAAGAATAATCATTAAAGACATTGTTTACATAATCTGTCAATTCATCTCTCAATTTAATTACATTAGATCTTTTATCGCCATCTAAATTGGTATGAAGTAATGCATCCAATCCTTCAACCAAATATTTTATATTAGAAAACGTTAACAAAGTTTTATGATCATCGTAATCAATACTGTCTTCCACGTCAATAATGCAATTTGCAGATTGTTAAAGTTTATGGTGAAAATAAACAGATGTCATAGAGAATGTTATTTGGATTTAATGAAAATATTGATTATATACTATCTTTCGTTAATTCGATAATTAACATACAATATAGTAGAAAAATTAGATTTAACTTTAATATATTAACATTCAGCAAAATATAACTATGATAAAAGAGTGTGGTATAATTTCTATTAGTTTATTTATACTAATATTATTATTTTCCCATACTATCCCAGTTAACAACAACTTTGATGCATTAGCACAAAATTCTATTGTTTCAAATCCGCCTCTAAACACTACAAGCACTATTGGCGGAATCAAAATCATCTCTCCCGAAAAAGGCTCTAATGTACCGATTGATTCAAACAGTCCATTCATTATCAAAGGAGTGTCCAAGGATACTGCAGCTACTGATTGTCAAGTTTCAGTAATTGTCAATAACGTAAAACCATACCAAAATGCACAGCCTATGAATAAAAATGGTAATGAGGACTATTCTGAGTGGCAATTCACTTTAACAAATAACTACACAAACATTATGGAGGGAGCAAATAAGATCACATCCAAGTTTTCTTGTTTAAATAATCCACAAAGCTCACATTATTCTGTAAATGTAACAGGAGTGAACTCTCCCCCTGTCGCTACCTCCCCTGCCGTGTCCAACGTTACCACCCCTGCCGTGTCCAACTTAACAATTCAACAACCAACATCACAAATACTAGCACCCAGTGAAAACAGTCGAAGCGAACCCATTTGTTGTGACACTATAGATTATAGTGGTAGCGCTACCTCCCCTGCCGCTACCTCCCCTGCCGCTACCTCCCCTGCCGCTACCTCC
>JBBJMN010000006.1:0-45877 GCA_037720485.1 Candidatus Nitrosocosmicus sp. | reverse complement strand
CATGATAATTATTACATTTTCATCAATTAGGAATAACGTTCTTAATTAGGTTCCTAAAATATAGTAATTATTCTGCATGATTTAAATTTAATTGATACTTTATTACTGCTAAGAATTTCGTATTAAGATATTAACATTTTAGAATTTTCCATTCTCATTTTTTAATTCTTTAGACATAGTTAATATTGTAAAATTACTTTACTTATATAGTTCCTTGGAATAATATGATATTGCTATATAAAGTATCAATTTATATCAATAACCTATAAAAAGGTTTTAGATTATTTAACCTTGCAACTTAATTTCCTAAATAGTAATGGACAATTGAGAAAAGAAATTGGAAATAAAGGCAACTTGGACACCCCATGCCAAAATTAAATTCAAATAATTTCAAAGAATCATATAGAACTTTTTAAAAGCAAATTAAATTTTAATAAATTCTATGGTATCTATTCAATGAATGATTAATTATTCGTACTCTACTTTTTTTAGACGTAACCATATGTCATTCATCATGATTCTTGCAAATTTAAATTTTAAAGTATTTACTTCGGGCCCTAACTTAGAATGCGCTATCGGTCCTAATCCTCCAAAAATTTTCTTATAAATTAATTTGAATCCAATAGGGTCAATGAAATTAAGAATATCGAAGGCAGTAAGGTGATGTGGATGTGGTGAATCTAATTTATTAAGAATATGTGTCAAAAACTTGTATCGCTGTTTTAAAACATGATTCCAAAGCAGAAATTCGCCATTTTCATCAAGTACGCGATAGATCTCATTTAGGACCTTTGAAGGATTAATTGTATGGTCTAAAACATTAAAACATAATATAGCATCAAAAGATTTGTCAGAATATGGGATATTTTCACCCGATCCATTTCTAATAACACTCTTTTTCCATGAGTCCTTTAATAAATGGGTAACATCAAGTGGTTCTAATCCCACCAGCTCTTTAGCGTTATTTATGGAGAAGATTATACCAGCCGGGCCGCAACCAATCTCTAATACTCTTTTATCTTTAAAGAAATCATAATTCAGGACATAACCTTCCCAAATCATTTCTTCCCAAAACTTTTTGTTTCGGTCGTCATCATTAATCCACTCTTTTCTGGCATGCCAGTATTTCTTTTCTGAATGTTGAGCGCTAGTCCATCTGGAAGATGCCATAAGGTGTTAACATCATTCTTTTTCTAGTCCTTTTATTTATATCTCTTGATGTCATCATTATCTAGTAATGTTGTTAAATAACTAGTGTTGATGGACCATATATATCTCAAGAGTTCTTATTCAATGATTTGGTTAGACTCGTTAAATGTTAGAGAGATATCAGCTATACATTTTAACCCCAAATTTTCAATCTCTATTGAGTCACTCAGAGTGACTCATTTATGGCATTAGGCGCATATAGGTAGTTGTGGAAAACAATTTTTATAGGTGTGAGGAATGCGACCAAAGTTTTAGCAGGCTATGAAATGCCTAGCGCCCATAGTGAATCAGTTCACGATAAATTTGCTATTGATAAAAATAGGAAAATTAAAACAAAACCAGCCCTTCAAACTATATCAATAAACCCTAACTATAAAAACAAGTTTAAACGATTTCAATCCGCCAAGCATAAAGCAAAAGATGGTATCAGATGAATTGTCTTCAGAATATTCTGATGCTGAGCCTGAGGATCTCAAAACTATAGAATATTTGGCCAATTAATTCACCGTTTGAGGAATTAGGAAAACAATTAGAAAATTATAATGGACAGGTAAAGCAAGTATCCTACACAAAGTTTTTGTCTCATGCTTGGATTCTCAAGCCTGTTAAATCCATAAATGAAGTTGTACTGTTATACCGTCAAAGTTGGTTGTGGACATGTTGGGTGACAAAGATGCCGTTGAAACATCTCCGTTAAGGATTTGAACAAAAAAAATCTCTAAAGACGCTTGGCTTTTGGCGGATTGGTTAGTTTTGAGGACCAGAGATTAATCGTCGCTAAAAGCAGAAACTCTATGATCAGGTGTGTCAATCTTTCTGTGTTAACAAACCAGCAAAAAAATTATTATATTGCAAGTTTGGTTGTTGTTTTTTTTATCTTAATATCACATCATTTTGTTTACTTTTGCCATGGTTACCTGTGTAATCCATTCGCATTCTATATTCACCTTGTCATGATGCTTGATGACGGCTTCCGTGTCTGGGGCATCTAAAAGGCAAAAACATACACCGGCATCCTTGTTGTAAAAAAGATTTACATGGCTAACACCATATTCGTCCATAGGCGCATCAACTAACTCCCGCAGGTTCTCTTCTTTGAATGGAACTTTGTGAACATCAAGAAAAATTGGCATTTACTGTTCTAAATAAGCGATACATAAAATATAAGACTTTCTACAAATTTTTTGATTATGGATTAAACGCGCAATTCTCCCAAAAACAAAATCCTTTATATTTCTTTGACATACCTAATTAATACAAACCTATTGACCTCTTTCACGGATGGAAATATCGGGGGCATAAAAATAGCATGCACAAATGAAGAGGCTTTTAAAATCGCCTCAAAGATAATTTCCAACACCGAAAAAGCATTAGATTGTGTTTTTGATCAAAGTTGGCTACATTTCCAACTAGACAAGTCAGAGATATTGGATTTAATTATAAATCTGAAACTAAGGGGTGTAGCATCAAGGTTTGTGACAACAATTACCAGGGATAATATGTCATATTGCAAAAAAATTATGAAATATTCCGAACTAAAACATTCAGATAGAGTTTCAGGATACCTTGGCATAAGTGATGGTAACCGCTTTTTCAATTATTTGTCGCCTGAAATACCGCAAGAAAATGATTTAGAATACGTTAAAACTAATTCCAGACCTGATGTCAATCTTATCAGTATAGACAATCGCTCTTTCGTACAAGAGCAACATTATTTATTTGAAAATCTTTGGAATCATTCCGTTTTCGCAAGGGAAAAAATCACGGAGATAGAGCGGGAGGTTGTGGAAAGCATTATCTCATATAATGCTAGCCATGACCAAGATGAAACAGTGCAAACCCTTCACAAAATGATGGAATCTGCCATAGATCAGGTTATAGTCCTGTTTCCAAACACCGGCTCATTCTGGGATGTGTATAACGAAGGCATATTTACAGCAATTAAAAACGCAATAAATCGGGATGTGACTGTTAAAATTTTAATTCATATCGGTGACAATGAGGAAAGAAGTAAAGAAACGATAAGGCAAAAACTAAAGGATGAAAAAAAGGAGCTTGAAATCAATACCAATTTTTTTTCCAAGCAACTAAGACAAACACAGGTTCTGTTTGTTGTGGATGAGGCAATGTCTGCAAAGGTGGAAACAAAATCCCGTAATTTGGGTGAATCTTCATCAGTGTTGATAGAATCGTCTGCTTTTTCAAAAAACATTTCGCAAATATCCTCTGAAGTATCAATGTTTGATTTGTTGTGGATACAGTCTGAAGTTGAAAAACAAAATAAGATAAAGCAAACTTATTTTCAAATGTTTAAGGGAATTACGCTTAAAGAAGAGACATATAAACGCGAATGGGTATTCAATCAACAAAAAGAAAATGATAAAAATGATTAATGGGTTACACAAACAAACAAAAAAAAATATTTGTGCCATAAACAATGACAATTTTGGTTCTTGTTTACCAAAACTGACTAAAAACTTGTCTTGAACCTCAAAACTTCTTGATTGGGTGGATGCTTTTGTATGCTGGTTTGCTTCTTTTACTTTTCAACTATCTTTATTTGGCAGATGGGGGGGGGTATAGAATAACTGAACTCGTCCTATTGCCATCGATATTCCTATTGGAACACATTATAGTTACCATTATTGATAGATTACTATCTAATTGGTTTGACGGATTCATTCGCTATTAAAAGGCAAAAGAATGTTGTTTACGGGGTATTTTCCCAAGCAAAATAAAAAGACAGCTCAATTATTGATAAACTTTGAAGGTGTGTTTGAATTTCCAATTTTGCCATCATACAGGGAATATACCTTAATCATTTGATTGTGTTTGATTTTATAATCGCCAATGTAATGAATCATTTCGCGATACTTATCGTCGATAATTAGCAGTGTATTTGTTAGTTCTCCCTCTAATAAGATGTGGCCGTCATCACCTAAATCCATTACTCGCCTGGCAAGAATTATACCGGGCCCCCATATGTTCTGATTATCGTTTAAATCATTTACCAAAAAAACGTGTCCTGATCCAATACCGATACGTACTTTAACTGTCATGTCCCGCTCTATGCTGGAGTTGTATGTCTTTAGTTTGTTTTGCAGTTCTATGCTCAACTCCAAAGGGAGTTTGGGATCTGTTGTAAAACCAATAGCCATGCCATCCCCCGTTGGCAGTACTTTCTTGCAGCGCTCTTGTTTAAAGGAACCACAAGAGGAAATCAATTTATTTAAAACATGGATTTTCTCGATTTGTCTTTTTACAGATAGTGAAGGATCCGATAACCCAACAACATCAATAAAAAAGAATGTCGCATGAAGAATTCCTGAGGAACCTATCTCAGAGATCTGAGAGTCCCCATAGAATTTGATTAGTTTCATGTATACGTTCAAATGCTCTTTGTGAAAGGCAAGATCGGAATAGAATACTGGTATTTCCTTGATGGGCTCTTTGCAAATATTGCAAATCATCTGTATTTCCCTGTTAAAGAAACTAATATTGCACGACTCATCTATATCAAATTTAACCCAGTGTGAATTTGGATTGCTGCCTATCAAAGAATTTATTTTCATATGCCTTGAAAAGGAATCGGGTGTGATTGGGGTTATTTTGGTTTCAATGATTCCATCAAACAAATGCGAGATTTTGTTATATGTGGTAACTGATTCACTATCATTATTATCAATGGTAAAAATGGCGGTTATTTCTTTGTCCTTTAGGAGAAAAGTCAGATCTGTAACGAATTTTAACAAGTCCCGAACATCAAAATATGTCAATAAATTTGTTAATGAATTCATTATAACACAAGTGGACTGATTAGCATGAGAATCAATTAGTTCCATTATTTTTAAATAAGCAAGATGTAGTTTTTCATCCTTCACATTACCATGGCGCGTAACCGATTGCATAAGGTGAGGGTTAATTAACTTTGAACTCATTTCCAAGTTCTTACTTTTGGATAAAAACAAGTTTTTGTATTGTTTTCCTGTTAGACTTGAACTAACATAGATACAGAAACCACCATTATTTATCACATTTGTGAACAGATTGTTGCAATAAGTGGATTTTCCGGACATTTTGGGTCCAGTCATTAAAAAAATCCCTGAATCATATGGTTTTGATTTGCTATCGAATAAATAGTCATTCCCTGGAAAATATCTCAAATGCAGATCAATTATATCGCATTTTCAACTTTTAACTTTATCTCATGTATTGGTAAAAACCTGTGATATCTCCAAAAAAAAGACTCTTCAGGGAAAAATTATCCGTGGTATCATCAACTATTAATCTCCCACTATTGTGGTTTGTTTTTGCATGTCAAACAAATTGTTGTGCTATAATGTGACTAACCTACTTGTCAAGTAATATCTTGCTTATAAGGTCATTCATGTCGTTTACAAATGGGTGATTTGGGTGTTTTAGCACAGTCATGTATTCTTGACGTTCAAACTGAATGTCGCAATAACATGGAATGGTTAAAATAACATCCATTTTAAGGTAATTCTCAAGGCCCTTCATAGTTTCCGACTGCTCTAACATGTTAAATTCAAATCGGCCTGGCTTTGATGTGATGTCTTTATTTGATTTTGAAGGGGTGCAATATCCCGCTATTCGGTTTAATAGCAAATAAGACTTTGCGCCGTAGTCAATAAAGGATTTATACACATCGGATGCCATTTCCTTTGTTCCTTCAACATCTATGTGATCCATTTTTAATGACAAAATTATGATGTCTGCAATAGCTAGTGAATTAATTGACCAGTGCCTAATGCCTGGACTGGTATCTAAAATGATAAAATCATATTCAATATCCGGATTGGTTTTTTCCCTAAGAAACAACATCTTCTTTAACATTTGTGATTTTGATGCGTTCTTATTTTGAATATCTAAACTTGTGATCTCTTCTTTTTTTGGATTAGAAAATACAACACTAAAAACACCATGTTTTTTATCCGATGATGAGAATGATGGTGCAGAAGATGAAACGTCTTCTATAACGTGAGTGCAGTCATAGACAACATCGGTAAATTCTAAATTATCAAGAAGGTAGTTATTAATCCACCTATCAGGTTTGGAATTGAAATAGACATGTAAACTTGGTGCATAGACATCCATATCAATAAGTAAAACGTTAAATCCTTTGGAGACTAGGAGTGTTGAGAGGTTAGCAGCTATTGTGGTCTTTCCTGTGCCTCCCTTATAAGAATGAAAAGCTATTGTTTTGACCAATGTTAAAGGAAGTCTTTCAATCTATAAAAATATTGTTAATGCACTGATGCACTCTGTTAAAGTAATAACCTATAGTGCGTTTGTTGTATGTTGCATGCCATATACCAACTAAGAAAAGTAGAACATTGCCTAAGCATGTGGTCTATGCTGGTTACATCCTACATAACGGTCTACCGTTAAAAAAATACATCAAGCAATTTCTAATTTTATGAAAATTGTTTAATAGGTTATATGCTGTGCAATAAAAAATGATCGGATTCAGGCATGTGCTTTAAAAAGCCGTCTAAGCAATACATGGTTGCCCATTAAAAACGAATTGATAAATATCATCTAATGTGTGTTTTTGGATCTGTTCGTTTCCTATCCATATTTGTACGTGTGGATTTCCATTACCTGTCTGTAGCTTTATGTTCAGACCTTCTTTGTATGAGGTTATCTAGAAAATAGGGTGCGATTGCACTGACGTTTGTTGCCTTTCCATCCCATTTTTGTATTATCGTGACCTTGGAATTATCTTTTGTATTGATGGTTTCTGGTACCCTGATAAAACAAGATGTTACTGAAGCACTGTTGTTTTGTTTTGTGCCTTTTTGCTGATGGTTGTTAGTAAAATATTTGGCTGCAAATCTCATAAACTCAGTTGTCATGTCGTTATCGACATATGGCGTGAATTCATCAAATGGGGAAACAAACTCTAATGGATGTTTTTCATTTTCATTTGGGGTGGGAAATATGATTGGCAAATAAATATGGTAGCCCTCACCAGCCCAAAGCACAGTAGGATTACCGTGGATTTCTTTTTCTATTTTATTTAGAGTTTGTTTTAATATGTAATCTAGTTTCCTTATGGGATATTTGCATACATTACATAAAGACAAGTCTAAATCAATAAAGAGAAAGCTTGGGGATGATTTGTTAACATTGTTTTCTTTCCCATAAAAAGGATACCCGTTAATTTTGCATTCTCTAAAACCGGACTCTAGAAAATGCTGGAGTATTTCATCCTCATTGTTTGAATATATTTGGCCTTTTGACTTCTGAGTCATTATGGTTCTTGGAAACTTGTATTCTTGACCATTAAAATGAGACAAAATAAACTGCAAGTTTTCCTTTATTATTTCTTTTTGCGCTAACACCTTGTATTGATCACGACGTAAAAATCAATGGCAGGACATATATATATAAAATAATTATTGATGACTTGTTTCGGGTTTTTCCATATTTAATAGGAAAAATGGGCACATGAGTGCTTTTTTTTCACTATTGTTTTAACGGCATTCGGTGCCTTGTCATACAATCCGGAATATTCGCCATGGCATAAAAAAGAACATTGGATGGCTGTTGTTTTTTTATGTGACGCGAGTTATATTTCTTTTTTTAGAAAATTTTATTTATCCTTAAATGTGCTGTAAACTACGTGTCCAAATCAAAGAACATTTAGTTATACAAACAACAAAAGATTGAATATCCTGAAATTAGATTGCACATGTTAGGAAGTTATCTTTATTGAGCTCAGTATGCATAAAAAATTCCGGTGATTCTGGCCCCTCAAACATTTTGAGGATTCGGTCGGTGTCCACCCAAAGAATTCATCCATTTACAAAAAATTGGAGATTTGTGGGAAAAAGATGATAAAATGAAATTGTTATCAAACATATAAACAAGCATGAAAACAACAAAACGCAATAAAAATCCATAATCTTGTACCCGTCATTATTTTTGTTAAGAGTGTTTTTTCCCTAGCCGTGCAAAAATCAAACATTTTAATAAAGAAAATCGGAAAAAATGTTGTCTCTGCTGATGCTGTTTGATGTGCCCTAGTTCTAAGGCAGAAGTAGAACGATGATTGAATATCCTTCTCAAAACTACTTACAAGATTCTAAAGAATTTATTGGCCCTTGTTATGCATATAACCATGACTATCGGGATAATGTTTTTATCATGGAAGTAAATATTTGAAATTTTTTTATTTTATTTGTATGCAAACTGTATGGTGTAATGCTTCTTTTATTGTACCTCTGTCCTTGTGCCGTCTGGATTGTATTGATATGTTTTTCCTTCTTCTTCACCAGCTGTTTTTTTATGGGCACCGTCGCAGAATGGTTGATTGTTGGTTAATCCGCACATGCATATCCATTTGCTAACATTTCCCATCTTAACTTCCATAGGGCCTTTTCCTTCTCTTTTTACCAATCTTGCCATAATTTTTTCTAGTATTAAAAATATTTAAGTTTATGTTAAATCCGCATACGCATTACATCTGCATTAAACGATTGTGTTGTGGTTTGGTAGTTTAAGATTTGTTTGTAATTTGAGAAATTGGTTCTGTAACTAATATGTAGTGCTTCTTTTAACTTGATGTGGTTTTTGGGCCCTTGGATGTGTGTATATTTTTTGTCTTTTTTTCGTAATATTTTGGATGGGGTAAATGTTGCAACACAAGCCCATTACATTTTTATAGAATTTTTTTTATTTGGCCTGATTGTTATTCCTTGTGTTTTCGTAACTATTGGATGCAGTGCTGTTGTTGTTAGCTATTTTAGATGTGATGGGCTCTTTGCTCCAAATAGTGGGGTCGATGATATTGATGATATTAACTGTCCCTATAAACATCATAAATGCAATAATGGAGATGAATCCTATTTTGCTAAGTTTCATGGCGTTTTCCTTTTTGTTGTTTAGACTAAAAAAACATGCAGTAGAAAAAAAAATTACTATTATAACCGCTATGGATACAAATATTGATCGATTAGGAAATTCGGCAGGCGAAAAAGAGGAAATTGTTAATAATATCAAGAATCCGCCAATTATTGTTGCATTTAGAGTAACAAGGCTTTTTGAGTCAATATCTAAATCCATTTGATATGTTCATTTAATTGAGTTTATCTTTCTTTAGATAATATGTATGAGAATGTGATTTCATGAGGTTCAAACCGGATAATTTCTCACTAGCTGCTCCTTTGTAAGCCTAACTGGTAGGATTTTTCCTGCACGGGCCTTGTATGATGGAACCCCTATACCTACTGCTATCATTGTATCCTTATCCTTAGAATGAGGCGAAAAGAATTCTGTTACCGCATCGTCATAGAATGTGGACCCAGATGCGCCTATTCTGTGAGAATAAGATGATAGGTATATTTTTCCTGCAATGATGCCTGCCTCAAATTGGGCCGCTCTATATCCCCTATTGCCTAGTACTTTGAGAGTTTTGTCTAAATTGGCCATCATAAACAATACCACACTAGCATCGGAGAACAGGGGTTGATTTAAGCATAGGTATCCTGACAAATTTCTTGGTACTTTGGCTTTTAGTAGGTCTAATGCATTATGATAACGGTTATAGAAATATGCTCCGGTGTCTAAGCCTTCAACATTGTTGGCAATTAGGTAAATTTCTACCAATGACTCTGTATCTTTCTTAAAATCTATTGATATCCCTCTTGTTGAGTTATATAGTATGCTTGAAAGAGTCTGAAAAGAAATAGGGGACCTGGCAAATTTGCGGGTTGAACCCCTCCTTAATATTGTTTCTCCAATGGTGAGAGCGCTAGAATGCTGATGGTCATTTGATAAATCCTGTCTTTTCAGTATTTGTTCTTTGGGTGGTGTTGAATCTTCACTATGGGAAATAAAATTACCCGATTGGGTTAATCCTGCATTTACCCATCTTTTGACCTCATTCTCATCAATTAGTTTAGAGCTGTCATAAGCTTTCCATACCGCAGGATACTGTGTCTCTTCCCTTGACAGGGGAATGCTTTTTGGAGGTGGCGAGTCTGAAAAATTTTCTTTTTTTGCGTTATCGATTCCTGGATCAAAACTGTGGATTGGTTCCGTATCTATGGCCAACATAGCTATTGATGCTTCTTTCCCTTTTTCTAAAGATAGGAGGCGATTCACCTCGTCATCTATGAATCCCATTATCGATTTTGCATTAATGTTCTTTGATGTGGCTATGGCAAGAAGATTTGCTACTATTACACCAGAGTCCCAAAACCAGTGTCTATATGAACGATCTTGATATTTCCATGCATTTCTCCATGCATATGAGGTAATTATTATTGTGAGCGTGGATTTTGACAGATGTTGATTGTTTCCTGCTAGTGATGCTAAAGTGTGGCTATAATTCCCTCTGCGAATGTTTTTAAGGCTAAATTCTGCGGGGTTAAAGTGATACACCCCCGCCTTTAAATCCTGCGAGATATCTTTGCAAACTATGTAGATTTCGATTGGATAGAGCGCTCCCGTAGCGGATGCGGCACGCATATACAATTTACCGTTATCGTATTTTATTTCTCTTGTGATTCCAGCTGAATAGAAAAGAATTTCAGCTATATCCTTTGATGTAAGTGTTTTGGTTTTAGTGTTGTTAGAATCTTTTGGATCTGGATTGGTGTTGGTGGTTTTAGTATTATCAAAAATATTGCCAAAGGTTTTGGATTGATTTGATTGTGAATATGATTTATTGATTGCCAAATTGGCATTTAAAGATGGAATCGATAAATCTGATGGGAGCGGTATTGTTGGTAGTTCTGTGTAAATTTTAAAAGGATTTGGACGGTTACTCCAATCTATATAATGTCCTGAGTTCATAACACTAATTTCTGAATGTTTGGTATTTTCGTGGTATTCCAAAGCGCAAGTAATATCCTTGTTCAATGATTGGTGTTTGTTTGCTTATTAATTTATATATATATATACATTGGAGGGGAGCACAAGGGATTTTTATGGAATGGATTAAGAGTGATTAAAAACTGTGTTTAAATAAACAAATTGTAAATTCCCTAGTGTTAATGTAAACTTATGTTGACTGATGGCTTGTGTTTGAACTTTGACTTTGCAGTTGATGTGATTGTAAGGTAAAGAGTGGATAACAATTTATGCCTTTTGGAACTTTAAATAAAATTTAATAGATATCCATTCCAGGATAACATAATTGATTGGGTTACCTTTATTAAAAAAAAGAGATTATTGTTGTCCTATTGCATTGTTTCCAATGGTTGCAGCTGCTTGCAAATCTACATTATTGCATGAGAGTGTCGTTACGCCGCCTGAAATACATTTTGAAAACTGATCGCTATACTGAGTTTGGGAAATTCCTTGATCTGCCATGTTGTTTTTGTTGTGTTCCTCTTTTTGACCATTTGAATTCTCTTTTTTCTCTTTTTTGTCGTCATTGTCTTTAGAGCCTTCATTGTGTTTTTTGTTACAGGTTGCATTTGCATCATCTGCAAGTGGGCCTACCAGCAGTATAGCTGCAAATATAGTTATAGCTATTACAGAAATTGTTTGACTTTTATTCATTTCAATATTTTACCTTGCATTCTTTAACCAAGTTGTGGAATATATGGGGTTATTCAAATAGATATGTTTAAAAATTATGTTCCAATCAACTAAGAAGATTTTATGTCCTTTAAATGGATAACGTTTATTAATATCAAGTTATACCTGTATTTATATGAATAAATAACAATAGTCCTTTCACTAGAACATTTATATTGTTATAATGGCGGTAACAATAACTATACTAGTTAGTGTAGTCTTAAGGTATGTAGGTATATCTCATTTGCTTAATCGGGTTAATGTCATTCAAAAATTCGGAATTGAGTCACTTATGTCTCAATCCTATCAAATTGTTGTTGAGTTGTGTTTCCCCAAATTTGGGTATGTGACAGATGGGAGCACCATAGCAAGAAAATCAGTCTAATACTATGCTTAGGATAAAGTTGACTTAACGTGTATTAGAGGAATTTCTTTCTCTGGGTAAATTGAGAAGATGGTGCGATCTTTTGGACTGCCATAAAAGTTAAATTCGGTGATATTGTCTTTCGAATGATCGTTTGGAAAAAAAATGAATTTATTTTGTACAACCTGAATGATGAAAACTGTGTTAGTTTAAAATTGGTTTGAATGTAAAGAAACGATCATAAACGTTGATATCGAGCTGTATTTCCATAAGTTTTATGCCTAAACTCCGTGGATGAATTGTGGTGGTAAATGATTTTAATTTCATTGCATCTTGATATTTTTTATAGTAACCCATAAGACGATATGGGGTTTTGGATTGATGCTTCTTAAATGAATTTGGAACTGTGCGCTGTTTTGGCGAAATGGTTGTTTTCTTTTTATGTGAGATATGGTGTCAATTAAATGGTACAGCAACCCTGATAACGTCTCCTTTGATGTAGATGAATTTAGGATGGTTGGTGTGAAGATTTTTAATTATTAGTTTTTGATATTTCCTTTTTTATCCAATTTTGTGATGTTGCTTTTTCTGCGGTTAAACTTGTGGTTGGATTTCATTTGTATCAAAAAGACAAACAGCCCGTCGGGATTTTATCCCGATGCATGTATATTTGGGATCCACCAATTCGTCAGTGGATATCCATTTAAAAATTCTGATTTCGTTTGTCTTTTCTGAATCTTCTACTAAACAAAATATTAGGGATTCACCTGTATGGTCCCGGTATCCTATAACTTGTGTATCCTTGGGCATTTCTATGTATTGGGGCCTTTTTATGTCAACGGGTGAATCGTTAATCTTAAATGTTTTTAAAATATTCATGAAATAAATAATTTATTTTATTATTTAAGCGTTGAAAATGGGGTTTCCACACCCAAAACCAATCTCATAAGTTATATGGAATATTTATACATTATAATTATTATGACCTTTACTTTTGGTTTTTTTAAAATTTTTATTTATGGTTTGATTCAAATGGATTTTGGATGCTGTTTGTTGTCTGGGCAATATTTATCGGTTCCAATTATTCTGTAACGATAAAAAAATGCCTGGTTTATTTGCGTGCCATCATGACCGCAAAATCAATCAATAGATGTGATGGGCAATATGAGGTGAATCTGGTTTACATAAATCCAAATTGTTTTATTGATTTGGTTTATTTATTTTGAATCTGCGTATTGTCTGATGCTATATGTCTTCATAGACTATTTTGCTTCTACATTCTGCTTTTTTGACTCCGTCATTATTATCAATGATTTTCTTGATTCCGTTTTGGATAAACTGGTTGATATTTTTACTAATTTGCAGGCTTTCTTCGCTTGTTATGTAGGGATTGGATTGGATTCCCAAACTTAACAGTATAGTTTTACTAAATGATTCTGTATTATTTGAGTAGGATTCATCAACCAGTTTTTTTAGATCCTCATTTATGATGGTCCCTTTAAATATTGTCTTGTCTATTATTTTTGAAGAGTTGTCCAATGATTTTTTATATGTGATGTTTATGTTGTTTGTATTGATAAACTCGCTAGTTTCCTTGTCTGAACCACTAAAAGTTATGGGAACAATGTTTTTTGGATTGCCTATTGCTTGAATTTGTAGTTTCTTTATTTCATTTTCTTTTTCTAGTTCTAAAATTTTGTAGTCCCCATAAGCATTGCCTAAGAATTCATAGCAGTTGCCATTAGGATTGATGTTAACATGTTTTTCTGGGTAATAGCTAAAAGCGAGAATAAACATGTTTGTTCCACCTACGAGTCCTATTACAATGCCTGGGATGACTATTTTCTGTAAGCTAATCAATTGATATTACCTTTAACTATTCTGTGTATGTGGACTGAATAATTAAAGCATTTTAATCTTCTTGGTTATTTGCTCTGTTATATGCCCAATATGGTTTTGAAATGTTTTTGTAATTTAGATGGCGATGTGGTAGTCATATACTATGTGTTTTCAACATATCAAATATTTTCCCACAAAATTTGATGTTTGTACATTGCTAGTTGCTCACCGGATATTGGTGATTTTGGATTTTATTCCTTTATTGCGTGATTTTGGCTATATCTGTGTGCTATGGTCTTTTTCCACTTAAACAGGATTGGATCCATTTGAAACTTTTTGTTAGTTGTTTATTGATTTGTTCTAAAGTCTGCTTCTTGTGCTTATTGATAAAATGAGTTGAAAAATAAGTTTTTTTGCTCCCTGTGCGATTAATTATTAATTCAAGAAACGTTTTCTTTTGCCAGGTTTAGACAACTTTGCAAATGATCCTGTTCTTCTTTCAGTATGGAATTAACTGTTGATGATAATTCTTTGATTTCAAAGTTTTTAGAAATTGAGCTCAATACCTCATAGTGAGTGACTTCACCACCCTCTGCTAAACATAGGAATTCCAAGGCTTCTGAGGTGTCTGGCTCATCTCCTAAGTAGGTTTTCATCATTTTGGTTGCTTTCTTTTCTGTTTCTTTCGCAATATCTTTGATGGTGTCTTGGTTTAATTTTATGTCGCTATCCTCAGATAGTTGGGAGATGACTTTTTGTAGTTTTTCCTCATGGGAATTTGCTTCATCTTGAATCTCTTTTGCTTTGTCTTTTGTATCGGATTTTAACAATTTCATTGAAATCATTTCTTCTACTGCTTTTTGATTTGCCCTTTCGAGTCCTAAAACCTCACCCAGTTTTTTTTCCAAATTTTTTTGGTTCTCTTTAGATGATTTTGATGATTTTGACATCAATTGATTTTATCAACAAAAGTTAAATAAAATATACTTGGTAAACAATACTAAAAATTTTAACTTAAGTAATGGTGGCAATCTGTGGTCTTTGGAATAAACAATGTTGACTGGATGACATATGTTTTGTTTGTAAAATACAACAGACTAGAGAATTTACCCTAGATGTATAAAACAAAAATAAAATTGTTAGGCTGGTTATTCTTGATCGCTTTTGTTGTCGGTTACCTTTAATGCTTGATCCCTAACGTTATCGGCAGGGCCACTGGTTTCGGGATTGGTTGCTGCATCACCTACATCAGATTGGTTGTTTTGAGATTGATTTAGGCTTTTTTTCTTGTTATTGTCTTCTGAAGAGTTGCCCATTGAAAATTAGTGGTATACAAAAATTATTAAGATGGGCTTTATTGCTTAATGTGTTTTTCGTAAAACAGCCTGTATTAGCAATTAAATTTTTGTATTTTGTATTTGTACGTATTGTTAATCTTTTATGTGTGAAGATAATTTTAGGTGATTATTTTTAATTTAACCTACTGATTTGATGATTTATATCCTGATAATTACCGATAAAAAAAATATAGAATAAGAAAATGGGATGCTATTTGCTTTTCTTACTTTTGCTATCGTTTTTGTGAGAAGCCTTTCCACCCTCACTTGCGACACGTTGTTTTGTTTCTTTATCTGCAGAAGCTAATCCCCTTTTGTCATTCTTGTCATTTTTCTTAGTTTGAGCCATATTACCATGTTATAATAAGCGGAACTATTTAAGAATAACAATAATTTGTTATAATAAAAAGAAATAGATAGTTAAAATTAAAACCTTCTATAAATTATATATTAATATCGCAGTTTTTATCCATATTTTTTCATTATAAATGTTTAAACTATTTGTTGTTTTTGATCTATTTTTATATTTTTCTATATGTCCTATTTCCCATTGTTATTTAGAAAAGTTGTTTGATATTCTTTGATGCAATCAGTTTCATGTTTTGTACTTTGGTGTTTTTTATCTCTTTTTTTAGTTGTTATGCAAAGTTATTTTCATTGCCGTGGCAAAAAGTAGTTTCAGTTGCACTAAATTGAAAATGAGCAGATTAGGTTGGTAGGATTAATTTTTGATTTGTATGGGTCAACTATTTTATCTTTGAGTTTATGTCACTATCAAAATTGTATTAAATGGACAAATACATTTTAGAGATCCAAATTACCTTGGTAATCTATTTTCTGTTTGTTTTCTATTTCTTTGTACTATTCTTGCTGTGTGCTATGGGGAATCTGTTTGACCGTTGTTGTTTTTGTTTCTCCATTCTTTTTGTTTTGTGTAATTTCTTTTAGTTTTTTCTTTTTGAATTTCCAAAGCCGTGCCTATCTTGTATTTTAACCTTTTACCGCAACAAATGCAAAGTGAATTATCGCAATTAATGAACAGTATCTCGCATTCTTGACACCATCGGTGAAATTCATCTCTCCATTTGCGTATTTTGAGTGTTTCGTACCTATTTTGATTTTTACAAAGGTTTTTGCAAACTTTATTTTGATATGACATTGGATGAGATTTAGAATTGGCTAACATTATCAAATGTCAACTTTTGTTTGATAGTCCTTAAAGTATGTTATATTTCATTCATTACCTTGTTTCTTTTAGTTGAGTAATGCCTAATTTAGAATAAGGCAGAAAAGCCGTTATTTGTGGTGAGTATAAATAAATATTATGTTTATTGACCTTAGAAAAAGTTGTATCCATTGATATTGTATATTTACTTTTTGATTATATTTATAGTAATATGTTTTTTACCTGCATTAACAACAATGGTGGAGATTTAGATGCATAATTGCCATGATATATCCACAAGCAAAGGGGGTTAAGCCTGGTATTTCTGTATTTTGGGTAATGGATTAAAACGGTGATTGGATACTTTTTGATGCATATGGCGTCCGTATTACCTGGCATCTGCTGCATGTTATTTGATGGCACAAATACCCGCCGTTGTTTGGTGATAAAATAATTTAATATTATTAATGTTTTTTTATGGTTTTGTTGTTTTTTATTGTAATAAACATATCACCTTGATTGGAATTACCTTTAAGTGCCTTGATAAAATCGATTTTGTATTCTTAGATGGGCATATGACGGAGTTCCATTATTCTAACGTATAAAGTGATAATATATTTTTAAACTACATACTCCCTATAAAATATTTAAAGTAAATGGTAATATTATTTTAAACGTGTCCTAAATATATTTTATAATTTTAATCATATGGGCGTATAATATCATATGAGTGCCAGAAGTATATGGAGGGGAAGTATATCCTTTGGTTTGGTAAATATCCCTATTAAATTATATACAACAACGGATAAAAATAATGAGCTTTCTTTTAACCAGTTGGATAAGGAAGGACACAGGATTCAGTACAAAAAATGGTGTCCTATCGAAGAAAGGGAAATACCTTATTCGGAAATAAAGAAAGGCTATGAGGTATCAAAAGATAATTATGTTTTGATTGAAAAAGAAGATTTGGATAAAATAAAGGCAATAACTACAAAAACAATAGATATTAAGGAATTTATAGATGAAAAGGAATTTGATCCCCTTTTGATTGAAAAGAGTTACTATGTTGCACCAGATGCTGGTAACGATAACCGTAGAAACAGCGCAAGCAAAGGACGGGCAAATAACTCTATTTCTAGCAAAGCGTATGTATTGTTTGTTGATACTATCAAGGAAACAAACAAAATTGCAATAGGCAAGGTGGTGCTAAAAGATAAGGAACATCTTGTAGCATTGAGATCCTATCAAAAAGGTTTGATAATGCATCAATTAATGTATCAGGAAGAAATAAAGCCTATCGATGAAATTGATGGAATGCCTGGATCTGAAACCTCTGCTAAATCGCCTTCTATGGATAAGAGGGAAATTGAACTAGGGAAAACTTTGGTTGACAACCTGACAAGCAAAGAATTCGATGTTAGCCAATATTCTGATGATTACACAAAACAATTAGAAGAGATGATATCCGCAAAATCTCATGGAAAGGTGTACACCACTGAGGAGAGGGTTGATGAGAATGGTGTGGGTGACAACCTCCTTGAAGCATTAAAGGCCAGTGTGCAGAAAAGCAAACCTGCCAATAGGTGATGTGATTAAATACGTTATTGTTTCACCATGACGAATCTTGGTCATCTTTTTTTGTTCAAAACACTGGTACTGTTACTATAGGGGTAGTTCTGATATGTTGCCAAGAATTTGCACAAGATCTTGCTTATTGCTGAAAATGTCTTTCCAGGGATCTTTTTCTGTTTCAAGTATTTCTAATGCATTGGTAATGGTATAATCGGTAGGAACGATATGTTCTAAATTTGCCCATCCTACTGGCATGGATATGGTAGCCAAATCTACGGGCCTAGGGGAGAATACGGAAGCTATTGTCTTTCCAAGAGCGTTTTGATTGTAATCAAAGAATACTTTTCCCTTTCGGTGTTCGGTATTCCATTCTGTTGTAATTTTGTTTGGCAACATCTTGAATAACATCTTGCCTATGATTTGGGCAAAAGATCTTGTTTGACCATAGGTGTATGAATTGGTTATTGGGACAAATATGTGGAGACCCGTCTTACCCGAGGTTTTTATGAATGACTTTATACTTATGTTATCAAAAATGCCTTTTAGCTGATAAGCTGTTTCCACTGTCACTTTAAACGCTTTCAAGTTATATTCTGGTTCCTGGTATTTGCCTTCATTACCTGAATATATGTAGGGATCCAAATCAAATACTATGAAATCGGGGTAGTTTAGGCCGCATTTGTCTATCTCTGAATTGCCATTTAAATCGTGATTATTGACTCTACTGTACCATGGATGCATTTCAATGCATCCAAGGTTTGCCAGCCACAGCAAAGTTTCCTTGTTGTTGCACAAAATGTAATTGATGTCTTCATTTCTGGATTTGGAATAAATTTTTATGGTTTGTACAAAGTCCGGTTTTTCGTTTTGCCAGTTTTTGTGGTAAAATGATTTTCCATTAATCCCATCTGGGTATCTATTTAGTGATAGTGGCCTGTCTTTAAGATGTGGAAGGATAAAAGATCTAATTTTGTCATAATATTCAATTAAATCCCTTTTCGTGATTGGGCCGTGAAATTTCGTTTTGCCCCAATATATTTTATCAAGATTTGAGAAAACGGTGTGATGCTGATTAGGGGATGATGGTTTTGGTGCCGTCTCATGAAATGCATTGTCTTTGATTTTGATTTTGCTTTTGCTTTTGCTTTTGCTTCTAAAATCCAAAACCTCATTAAGCTCGCTCTCTCCTATAACGCAGTCTTGCGGATTCTTGTCTTCTCTACATCCTAAGAATATTGGTGCCCTCATGATTTTGTCCCCTGTCCAATCACTATACTTTATCTCAACCACAAGAACTGGCCTAACCCATGTTGTTTCCCTGTTTGTGTATGGAACATGGTCTATGGGACATTTTTCTGTCTTGATTTCTTTAAGGTTGTTGTATATGTGTGGGATCTGTTCAAAATCAAAACCACTGCCGCTATGCCCTACAAACTTTAATTTGTTCTCATTAGGTGATTTGTTGTTGTCAACAGCCGCCAAAAGAATGGACCCAAAGTATTTTTCTCTGTTGCCTTCTCCCCTTGTATAGCCTATTACCACGCAGTCTTGTGTTTTTGTATTCTTTATCTTTAGCCATTCCTTTGATCTGGGGCCGGTATGGTATTTGCCAAGTTTGTGTTTGGCAACCATTCCTTCAAGGTTCATTTTCTTGATGCCTACAAAAATGTCATTGCCATCACCTTCAATAAAATCCGATATTTTTATTCTTTTGTTGCTCTTGTCTTTTTTTATTATGCCTTTTAGGATTTCCCTTCTTTCAATAAGGGTAAGTGCTTTTAAATCAAAACCATCTAGATACAATATATCGAAAATGTAGTATGTGGCGGGAAACTGACTAGATAGCATTTCAATATCCTTTTTTAAGTTTATGTTCATCCTTTTTTGGTGACTTTGAAAATCTGGAAAGCCGTTTTTATCCAAAACCACGATTTCTCCATCCAAAACAATGGATTCATTGCATTTTTGTGCGTCTATTGCTGATTTTAACGGTTCAACCAATTCCGGATACCTATGAGTTATTGTGTTTCCATTTCTTGATTGAATTTTGAATATTTCCCTTGATTTGTGTATATGTGATAGAGATCTTACACCGTCCCACTTGATTTCAAAAACCCAATCTTGACTGTTAAATGGCTTATTGAATAAAGTCGCTAACATGGGATTAGTTCTGTCTGGAAACTCTTGCCTACTTGAAGTGGGAAATGATAATGGATGGGTAAATACGCCAATATTTGGTGTGTAACTTCTGGTGTCATCATCATCATCATCATCATCAAATGCAGCCTTCTTTTTAGGCTGTTTTCTAATCTTATTGCCGTGTCTTGATTCTTTGACAAATTCGTCTGTATTTGCTTTTTTTATGTCATCGTTTGTTAATCCGCTTAGAACCGATTCTGGATTGCATTTGATCAAATCTGCATTTGCTTCCCCTTTTCCTTTGTCATGTGAAGATGCGAATGTGTCGTTTACTTTAATTAAAAGCCACTGATTTTCCCTTGATGTTTTAATTATTGAGAACTTGCCCTTTAGTTTTTGCCCGAACAGTGTAAAGTTAATTTTTCCCCTATTGAATTGATCTGATACGTCCTCGTCTTTGTTCTCTGTTACCTCTATGGAATATGTTCCAGTGTCCCATACTATTACGGAACCAGCGCCGTAATTTCCTTTAGGGATATTGCCTTCAAAAAGCAAGTAGTCTACGGGGTGGTCTTCTGTTAGTATCGCAAGTCTCTTTATCTTTGGATCGGCAGACGGACCTTTGGGAACAGCCCAGGATATCAAAACATTGTTTTTTTTTGATTCTAACCTAAAGTCATAATGTAATCGTTTGGCCTCGTGCTTCTGTACCACAAATCTTGCATTTGTATCCAAATCTGCTTTGCCATTTTGACTGAAATTCGTATCTTTAGGATTGTTATTGCCAGATGGCTCGGGGGTCTCCTTAAAGTTTCTTTTCTTGCTATAACTTTCCAGCATATCTATCCCTTGAGGCCATTTTTTATGAATGATTTTCAGTTATGGATATAAAAGAAGATCTCAAACTTAATAAACAAATGGGAATAAAAGAACTTGACCAAGCCTGATGGTAATGGTTCTCCATTATCTGTGGCAATGATAACTATAGTGATTTGTGCTCTGCTGCTCTTTATTTTTATTGGTCACAACTGGTCTTTTATGTTGTAATTTGAATTAAGTGGCAAAATAGCTGTTTAATGGATTTTTCTAGATACCAAAAACCATAACCACAACAAATAAAACTCAAGTAATTAGTCTGTTTTTCTCTCTAGCAATAGTTGTGTTTATTGTTGTTTTTATGTTGTGTGATTAAAAAAATATGGGCCTGTAAATGAAGTGGTTGGTATTACCTTGGAACTTTTACCTTGAATTGTGCTAACCTGTCATACGTAGCATTAAGAAACACTTCAGAACCGTTGAAGCCTTCTACTTCGTCCTTTGGTATGTTGTATTCGTCTTTTGCTCCCTCTGATGTTATAATTATGGATGATTCTGTTACAGCTGATACATTACCTAAAGATTGCATTTCCTTGGTTCTAACTCCTTTGTGAACAATTGAGTCCCAGTCTTCTATTACGGAATTTGCTGATGTTTCTCCCCTGCTTGTATCTTTAGCCCTGTTCTGTCTTTCTATCATTGGTATGCGATCTTCCAAGTTATAATTGCCTTGGGATTTGCTAGAATCCGATGTAGATTCTGAATTGGATGAAGAATCTGTATTGTATGGCTGGGTTACCAAGGAGGAGCTATATCGTGAATATTCCCCTTCATTTGGTGGGTGATCTTTTTTGAAATTATTTTCTGCTTCTTCCTCTGTGATACTAAACCATAATGTCTCCCCGTCATACCCTTTCACCAACTGTTTTGGCAAATAAAATTTGCTTTTTCTCAGTCTTCCCCTCTCTGTAACAACAAACTCCTTACCTATGTCTTGCACTTCTCCAAGATCATCACCATTTTCAAATCCCCTTGCTTCTTTTTTTATGATTTTACTCCATTCTATGCTGTTGTCTTTCCAATCAAAATTGTCCTTGTTAGTATTTGAGTTATTCATACACTATGTTATAAAAATATAGTTTATAACCACTATGATTGCCAAAAATTTGGAAAATTGTTTTATATACAAATTTATATATTATTGAAATTGCCTTGGTAATTATATAAAATTAATACATGCAGGCAAAATTTGGTGTGCGTAACTATTACAAAAACATGATTCCCGCATAAATTGCTATTTGAAGATGAATAACTGTGTATATTTGTATGTTTTTTTATTTGCGGGCCTTATTGTCATCAATAATGGTAATAATGGTTATTTTTACTTATGTTTTTGATGCCCTTTATGCAATTTGTGCATAATATGGTTGTGGACTATGTTATTATATTATATTAATAAATATTACATGGATGAAAACATATCAAAAATTTACGCTGATAACCGTCATTCTTGGCCTTATTATACCTATTCTTGGGCTTTTCGTGTACTTTTTTGTCAACAGTGTAATAGGAATCCCTGTTTTGGGGTTGTTTCTTGGTGGGGCATTACTTATTGCAGTTTTGATAATCGCAATTAATATCGCAGGACTTGTGGTAGCATTTAAAATCAAAAACACCAAAATTGTTGGAATAGCTTTAATAGGATGTGGTGCGGCATTATTTCTCGCAATTCAATTTCTTGCAATTCCGGGCCTTATTCTTTTTGTAATCGCTGGAATTTTGGCTTTAAAAGAGAAGAATCCTCCATTGCCAAAGATATAAAAATGTGTAATTTGGATATTGCATCCAAGTTTAATCATCTGGCCTAAGTGATAATCTATTTTTAAATGATGTCCTCCCATTTTTTGATATGTGTGAAATGATTATTGAACCAATGGATTTGCTCTGTGTGTACTCTTTATTATGTTTTAGGTGAGATTATCTGTATTGCGAACAACTATTTTTTACAACCGTGACGAAATAAAAGAAAAAGGGGACAAAAATGATATTGATAATGGCTATAGTTTATGGATGGATGTTGTTGACCCGTCCCCAGAAGAGATTTCATATATCCAAAGGGAATTTGGCCTGGATGTCGAAACTCTCAAAGTAGTTGAACGTGAAGCAAAAAGACCCCAGGTTCGCCTGCTTGAAAACTATACTTTTACTATATTACTTGACATTAAATACAAAACACTTGAAAATTTGATTATCAAAGGAATTTATTTGTATTGTGGAAAAGGCTGGATAATATCCTTTCACTCCTCTGAGGTGGATTTATTGACACCCATTCGAATCCTATTCAATCAGAAAAACAAGACAATAACAGCGTCTAATATCGATGCGCTTTACTATAGCATGATTACTGAAATCATACACAAGTATGAACAGCTTTTGACTTCGATAGAGTTAACGATTACAGACTTTGAGCAGCAGTCAATCTATGCAAAATCCTCAAAGAAAATGCTGAATTCCATTGACTTGGTCACAAGACAATTAATAATCATAAGGAGGCATTTATGGTATACTAGGGATGTAGTGAATTTTCTATTGCATATGGAGAAAGACAGTGAGGACATAAAGTATCTTCAAATAGCTTATGATGATATCAATCAACTAATTGAATTAATAGAATCCTATCGGGACACAATTAATTCTGCCCGTGATCTGTATATTGCAAATGTGTCGTTGCAAATGAACGATACCATGAGAATACTCACTATCTTTAATACAATATTCTTGCCGTTGACAGTTGTAGCCGCAATATATGGAATCAACGGAATAGAGTTGATGAGCATAATTGGCCTGACAGGAGGGTTTGCTATTGTGGCGATGACAATGATGGTTACTATTGTAGTTACTTTGCTGTTTTTTAAGAAAAAACGATGGATTTTTAATTCTGATGATGATTTTAACAGTTTAGTTAAAAAGAAGAGATAGTCTGATGATGTTCTATGTTGTTATGTGTTAGTTGGATTATTTGCGCATCAACTAAGAGTAAGGCTTTGGTTCCCTCTCACTCAATTTTGCGTGTTTCTTTTTGAATCTAAGGCATGATTTCATCCTTTTTTGTAAAAACTTTAAATAAACGTTATTTTCGTCATAGGTGGGTTTACCTCGTCATTATCTACTTTATTGGTACTGATAACATTGAATTGAACTGGGATGGAGAGTTGGAATATATATATATAATACTACTTCAAATGCCTTTTTATTCTTTTATTTCTCTTTCTATGTGTTTTTTTTTATCTTTTTGTGTTTTTCTATCACTTTTTGTATAATTTCCCTTTGCTGAAGTTTTGGTTTTAATATTTGTTCCAAAGACCAATATTTTCCATCATGGTAAACTAATGGCTGTTTTTCGGAGTCATGTGTTGCATCAATTGCTTCTCCAACAAACATGATATAATCTCCAAAAGCTATTTCCTGAAATAGTTTGCATTCTATGTTTAACGAAGCCCCCTTAACCATTAACACCTTGATTTTGTTTGCCTTGTAATACTCAAATCCTAGTTCTTTTGACGCTCCAATCTTATCATAGCTGCTTCCACTGTATTCACCTGCGATAATTGAAAGTATTGATTGGTCTGTTGAGCAAAGATTCATACCAAATTCTCTGGTGTTTCGTATATTTTTAACCGTGGCCTTCCTAAGACCTAAAGAAATAGCTATCAACCCTGGATTGTATGAAATGTGATGGGTCCATTTACATGCCATTATGTTTGGGCCATCAGTCCCCTCTGATGTGATTAAGCCTACCTGAGTTACAAATTTTTGTGATATTGGATCATTCCATGGTAATTCCATAATAACTTGTTTAGATAAAACCATTAAAAAATTTTTTAATCTGCTTAAAAAAATGCGTTTTCATATAGATAAATGGCAATACGATTAGTTTGTTTTTTAAATAGCACACACATGGAGAATAATTGTGGTAAATTAATTTTGAACTCTCGTATTTTTATTGGCTGCTCGGGGTGGAGCTATAATGATACGCAAGACAAAGGGGGATGGTTAAATGTATTTTACCCTGACAAAAAAACTAAAAAACTGCGATATTATTCGCAATTTTTTGATACTGTTGAGATGGATTCTACCTTCTATAGCAAATTTTACCTTAATATGACCAAAGGGTTATTCATGGGTCTGGCCAAAGCAACCCCCGATAATTTTAAATTCTCCATTAAAGTCCCCGAAATAATTACCCATGAAAAACGATTGGATTTGGATAAAACGTAATTTCTGACTTTTACAGTTCTTGGATAAGATTTCCCTCTTAATGGTGCCAATAAACTGGGAACAATCATCATCCAATTGCCTCCAAGTTTTACAATTAGGGAATTTGACAAAACAGAAAGATTCCTCAACAAATTGCATGAGGAAGATGACAGTGCGGAAAGCAACAACCAATATTCAATTGAATTTAGGCACCCTTCATGGAATACTGAAGGTGCATTTGAAATGCTGCGGCATTATGATGTCGCATCAGTATTAACCGATTCACCTGCTAAAGAAAACCTGGAATTTTTGTCTGATGAAAATAATCTTTCGACAAACACGCATGCAATAATCAGATTGCATGGCAGAAATGACAGTAAAAATCATTATTGGTATGACTATTTGTATTCAGAAAAGGAGCTAATTCCTTGGGCCGATAAAATAAAAAGGATAAAAGACCAAGTGAGTTCAACATATGTCTATTTTAACAATCATTATTCAGGTAAAGCCATTGTTAATGCCCTGCAATTCAAAGAACTATTGAACAAAAATTCGTTAACAAAAGACGAACTAATGGTGTTAGAAAAATCAAAGGAATTCTTCTCTGACGGCATATGATGCTATAGTGTTATTTTACCAATGTTGATATTGCTGTTTATACCGGTGGTCTTGAGTTATTACCCTTTTACCGCGCAACTTTCTAAAATGCATTCAAGCGTCAATGACTTTTTGGCATGAATTGTCTTCATGTGGAGAACTGTTTCATTTTTGTTTTTTTTATTGTCATGGATGCTATCTATTTCTAATGTCTGATTAAAGCGTGAAGGAATGCTTTTACTAGATACCTTTCTAAGGTTGGTAAATGCAAGTACTGAAAAATGATCTTTTGAGAAATTAATCATGCTCTGCAACATCTCGTTTAACAGTTTTGTTTTGCCTTCTTTAACGTCTGGTGCATTTTTTGTTAGTTTTGATTTAACTTTGTTGACTAATGGGGAAAGTAAAGTGTCAAACATGTCTAAAACTATTATTTGCATTTTGCAATTTGGCTTTTGAATTAGCGTGTAATTCATTAATGAGAACGTTTGCCAATTGATAGTGCGTAAACGCTCTTGACAGTATTATGTTACCTAATAGCTTGTTCGTATTGAATTTCTCTTTGACCGACATTTTTGTCAAATTGATGTAAAGATATCCTAAATTATTGCCACCTGCATCTATCAGAACGGTTTTATTCTTCTCGTTGTCTTTTGAATGCCCTATACATAATCTTGCGACAAGATGGTATAAGAGATGCCGTGTTGCTTCGCATCTATTGATGATGCTAATGCTTTTTTTATCTTGAAAGTAAAAGAAATCGTCAATAGGTGGAATGTTAAACAACTTTCTGTTATTGTCAATTAATTCCTCATATGCGCTAATGAACTTATTGGAGTGTGTTGTTTCTTTTTTTATTTTATTGCTCTGTGAATACAAGTGTCACACACTTTGTGTTAAATGGTATTAATCAAACACTTGTTTGCGATCTTTTTTTCTGTATTGCAAGAAAGATGTGGTGGACAATCCATTGTTTTTTCTTTAAATTGTTTTTTATTCATAGAGTTTAATTATTGACCATATTAATATACATTACGCAGTGTATACATATGATATACTGCATATACATATATATAATAATTATAAATATGGTATGATTGTATATACACTATATTTAACATGCCTAGATCAAAACGTTCTGAATTGATCACGTTACGTGTGGATTTGGTTAAGGAATTAAAGGCAAAATGGATTGAAGAAAAAAAGAAATCACCATTTGTTAATGAGCACTTTGGAGGTTTTGTTAATGATTTACTTCATGATATATTGGAAAAGGATGAATTTCTAAAGCATTATGCTCCCTTTTTATCGGAGGATGGCTGTAGCAGGGACACGATATATATAAAAGACTTTAAAGAAAATAAAACCGCCGAAATTTATTTCAATAACGGTAAACTTTATTGCTCATTATGCGAATCGTTTTCCTGCTTTCATATTCACTTTGTAATGGCAATACCAAAAGTAGCAAAATTAAATCCGTCAACTAAACCAATGATCGATGACGAAGTGGAGTTGGATGGCCAAAAAGCAAAAAAAATCGTAAGAAAGAAAAGATCATCATGATAATACTTGCTATGTTTTGCAAAAATATGTTGGAAAATAAATAAAAACCATAGCCTAGAAAAAACCATTATTGTGATCTGAATATCTTTTAGACTCGAAAATAAGCCTTGGTTACTAATTATGCATTATTTTTGGGGTCAATGAGTGTGATAAAAAAAATATCTTATCCATAGTTATAATATTCCACAAGATTGTCTATGAGATCTGCTTTGATTCCATCAGGTGTTGGGTTTCTGACATTGACACTCCATACATGAAATAACACAATCCCTAATCCGTAATTTTTTTATGCTCTATTGGGGATGGAAGATATATTTTAAAATTAATTTTATTTTAACCTAACTCCATGTGGCTATCTTTAAGAAAAATGATTTATTTTGAAAGGTATATGAATTCATATTCTTTGTTTTCAGTATTAAAAAGCATTATTTGACCCGTCTCCTCAAAAGATCCTGATATGCTCGCGCTTTTTCTATGTGCCGAACCTGGATTTAATATGAATGTCTCTTTGTTGCTTTTTATTGCTCCAGACTCTTTTGGTTCCTTTTTGTGGGTGTGCCCACATATCAATATGTCATATATTTGACTACGATGGATGGTTTGCTTTATTCTGCTATTTGTGCCATGATATATTCCAAATCTTATTCCATCTATTTCTATTTCTCCAAGATCTCCTTTTAATTCTCCATTTATTTCCATAAATGTTTTTGATAATCCATTTTTTTCTCCATCGTTATTACCCAAAACTCCAATAAACTTTGTGTTTAGGTTCTTAAATTCTTTAACTATGCCAGGAAAAACATAGTCTCCAGCATGAATGACATAGTCTACTTTATTTTTGTTGAATATCTGTATAGCTTCTTGAACATTTTCTATATCGTCATGAGTATCCGATATTATGCCAATTTTCATCCGATAGATAATGATAATGATAATTTATTTTGGTTTCCGTAATAGAACGAAATTACCATGCCGAGTGTTATTTTCTGCTATTGTATCCTAAAAGAAATTAAATTGTAATACTGGAAATGTCAAAATTGCTGAAATAGCCATCATGTCGATTTGCCTTTTGCCTGTGTATTTCCAATTATCTTGATCCATTAAAAAGACATTTATGGTTTGCTGATACAATCTGTGAGAATATTTTCGCTATTCCGAGATTTTTTATTTGCAGATCTTAGGGATTTTAAAAAACTCCATTTATTGAGTGGCAATTAGATTTCCAACATGGCATGTGGGCTATCATTCTTTATTTTCTTCTATAACTTCTGTTTCGTGCCCTTCTCCAACTGGTAATTGTTCTTCCGGTTGCTTTTCTTCTATAAGTAACTTTTTCCTCTTCTCCTCCTCAATAGGGGTGGAGTCGTTTTTGATATCCTTTGGTTTATTGCTATTGTTGTTTTGTTGACCCTCTGTCATGTTTTTATTATATGCCCATGATTAAAAGGGGTTTCCGGTTACCTTTCATGCCATGCTTTAGCGAAGATGAATTGCGGCTTGCCATTAGGGGTAAAGACATGGCAATACTGTAATATTGGTGATATGTTTTTCCAATGGTGTTCCCGCAAATTCCTTGATATTTTGTTTTGTAAAATTTGCATAATGACAATGAGTTCAAATTTAAGTATGTATAACACAAATTGATTTTATGATTAGTAAAGATATGGTTCAATTTTTAATTGGTAGTGACATACCGGTGCGATTGTCCTGCTTATCTTCTTCAAATTGGCCAATGGTTGTCTCATTGTGGTATGTGTATAAAAATGAGAAATTCTATTGTGCTACTCAAAACACATCCAAGATAATTGGTTACTTGAAACATTCACCAAAATGTGGATTTGAGATTGCGGGAGATCGTTTTCCCTATAGAGGCATTAGAGGGTATGGAAATGCATCAATACTACATGATAGAGGTGAAGAAATTCTTCAAATGCTGTTGGAAAAATATTTCAAGGGGAAAGAAACATCTGCATTATACGGATTATTATTATCTGAAAAGCATCTGCGGAATGAAGTTGCTATTGAAATTATGCCAGTTCGTACATTTGAATGGGACTATAAAAAGAGAATGGGTGATTGAATGAATCTGTGACTGGTTGAATGCAAGGCTCAAAAGTCCTTGTTACGAAAAGAACCAATTCATCCTTTGCAAGGGATAAATGGGGACTATGGGATGTAGCATCTTTGGATTTGAGTTGAGCTAAACCACTCTTTAGTATTATTCTCAAATAATGACTTGGATCGTTATTTAATCTGAAACATGCTTTTATGCATTTCACCAGTTCTCAAAAAGCTCTATTATCCTATTTGCTACGAAAACACCTTATGGTGCTCGTTTATTCGTTGATTAAATATGCTTCATCAGGGGATGTGACCATAAATTCAATCAAGTCCACATAATACAATATAGTCTGTCTATGATTGTTGCCAATGATAAAACTGGTGCTTTGAATTTGTTGTCATTGTTGCGAATATTCCATCTAAACATTTAGTTATTACTTCGATTCATCCAATGATGGGAAATTCCAATGACGAAAGAGATTGATTCTGTAGAATTCAGCGAAAGAGAATCAACCTTCCTGAAGGAACAGAGACTGGGTAGACTCGCTACGGTCTCTTCATCTATGCAGCCACATGTAGTGCCAGTAGCTTTTGAGTTTGATGGCAGTTGTATATACTTTGGAGGTTGGAACCTCGTAAAAAGCCTTAAGTTCAAAAATATTCTACAAAATAACAAGGTGGCGTTTGTGGTGGATGATTTGGTCTCGGTCAATCCATGGAAACCAAGGGGTATAGAGATTAGAGGGATTGCAGAAATATTGCGTGGAAATGATTATGTGAAGATTGTACCTATGAAAAAATTAAGCTGGGGAATGAATGATAAATGATTTTATTCTGATACATAACATTTGGGTTATTCTTATTCAATCTATTTGAAACAATCCTTTTTATTTATCTAATGGAATCTGCTACATTATATTGTTTTTTATATTGTTTGTTAACGTAAAATGGTGTTTCGCTTTTTCAATGTCCCAAAGCCTGCAACATCGTATATAGTTTGCATTTTCAAATAATGAAAATGCTTGTTTATGCTATAATTTGTTTGATCTGCTACTGTCAATGAACTTGATTAATTTGAAAGTATTGTTTGTTCTAATTCTGAAAACGTCTGCCGACAATGTTTTTAAATCCTGCCAATAGTTATTAGAATAGAATCGCCATTTGCCTGATAAAGAGCCTGTTCTAAACAAGAAACAAGAATCGGAAAAGCGGAAAAAAATGGTCGATGATCAGAATGTTAAACCGATAAAAAACATGGTAATTGATAAAGGCAATGGTTCAATAACAAATAAACCAATAGCAGTAACTATAGATCCAAAAACAATTGTGGATCAAACACAAGAAAGGTTTTCTCGAGCACTGAAAAAGCGTTACCAATACGAATCAAACTTACAACCTGCTCAAAATTTTCTTCTTAATCATGTGAATTCCAAGATTTCACTTGTGGTAATGTATGCTGATTTAGTTGGCTCAACCAACATGAGCATGACTTTGCCTATAGATAAAATGGTCACTATAATCCGAGGATTTGCATATGAAATGTCTCACGTAATACACCTCTATGAGGGTTATGTGCTAAAGTATGTTGGCGATGCGGTTATAGCATTCTTTCCATCAAACCATGACAAACCGCTTGCCTGCGATAGGGCAATACAATGTGCAAAATCCATGATAACTGTAATAGAAAAGGGAATCAGTCCCGAACTGAACCAGCAGAATTACCCGGATCTAAGGGTAAAAATTGGCCTGGATGAGGGGGAAAATGTAATTATCCAGCATGGGCATGATAAAAGCTCCCAAATCGACATTCTGGGCTATACCATGAATAAAACTGCCAAGATCACCTCATTAACATCTCCAAATACCGTTACAATAGCCGAAGATGTCTATGACGCTTTGTTTCCTCAAATGAGAAACAAGTTCAAAGAAGTTACTTTTGGTTCTGAACGGTGGAAATACGTCAACATCAAAACCGGGCAACCCTATAAACTCTATTCAGATATATAGAAAAGTTTGTCTTTAAACTTAATTCATTATGTCCTTTTTTCCAAACCATGCAATATTATATGATTATAACTGTTCTATTACTTTTATATCTTAAAATGGATGGCCTATTTTACTGATTTGTACAGCTGTAAAGGCGTTTCAACTAACCATTCAATAGCATGGCAGACTCATTGAATGTGTTTTTGATAAAGAATTTTCTTTCCTTTTTGGATTTTTATTATTCTTGTGATTGGAATTAATTGAAAATTTTCTGATAGGGTAATGAAATCTCTTAGGTTGAGTTGTTTAAAGTTCTCAAAATCTCTGTAGACAACGGAGTAGTTTGAGGGATTGTCCGCATACAATGCTTTGCTAAAAATTTCCTCTATTTTGCCTTTTTTGGGCATCATGCAACAATAAAAAAATATTGATATGCTTTAATGTGCTTCGTGATTGTGCTTATCTAATTCTTCAAGTGTATCAAATGCAGCTCCGCATTGACAGTCATATTTTTTGCTATCTTGAGACATTATACGATTATCATGAACAAACTATTTATAGATGTAGCCTATTATTAGCCAATTCAATAAAAGATCGTATTTTAAATTGTAAGTGGTTGTGGCTGTTCAGTCAATCTGTCCACTTTTTGTTTTATTGCCGATGCATGGAGATTATCACAAATGCCCGTCAAGTCTTTTGTGTTGAAGCGTTTGTTGTATAAACCGTTAACTTGAATAGGTGCATGCCAACAATTGATTTACATACTGTTTTTTTATGGGGGTTTGATTTCCTTAACTTTGGGCTTAAACGAATGATATTGATTCCTGGATGCATTCTATATTTTTAGAAGCATTTAAATAAAAAATTTATTTTTATTTGTTTTTCATAATATGCTCTTTAATTTGAAAATAACACCTAAACCATCCGCTAGACTTTTTTGCTACCTCTTCTAATTCGCCCTGTTCTTCAAATAAATGGCCTGCTCCTGGTATGATCACTAATTTTTTATTTTTCACTTTCTCTAGATGATCATCAAGCACTTTTTTGTTCAATTCAATAACTTGTTTGTCTTTTTCTCCTACTATGAATAAAGTGGGACAGTTTACGCTCTTTAAGGCCGAGTATTTGAGGGACAAATCTACTCTTCCGCCTCTAGACACAATGGCACTAATGTTATTAGGTCTTTTATCCGCTGCAATTAAGGCCGCCGCAGCTCCAGTGCTAGCTCCAAAGTATCCTAATATCTTTTCTTTTGTGTTTTCTTGTTCAAGTAGCCAATCTGTAACGGATGTTAGCCTGTTTGCTAAAAGCTCAATGTTAAATCTGTGCTCTCTTGTTAATGTGTCCGCTTTCTCTTCCTCCTCTGTTAGAAGGTCTAGCAGTAATGTAGAAACGCCATCATTATTTAGGGTTTCAGCGACATATTGGTTTCTTGGACTATGCCTTCCGCTGCCACTTCCATGAGCAAATATTACAAGCCCTCTGGAATCCTTAGGGATTGCTAGATTGCCCTCTATTTTAGAATCTTTAGAATTTTCCCTTATTGATATCTCAATAGCATTTTCATTTATTTTATGAGTCATATCTTTAGTATGATAAAAAGTTGTTTGTTTTAAAAGATATGATTTTCTATTTGGTTTTTATTTGACCTTTTTTCATATTGATTGCTACAAATACAAGTTACGCAAACTGATCTTTTTTGCAGGTTAAATCTAAGCATTAGGTTTTCCAAATGATGTTTCAAAAGTTGTCTCTAACTGCGATACTGTCTAATGTGTATTTTGATTGCCATAATGGGTTAAATATCAATTCTTTGATCTCTATTAGTTTTATAATTACAAATGCTTTGTTATTGATGTTGTAGCACATTGGTTGTGGATGCAAACATGCTATTTATATGTGATAAAATACACACAATAAAAAATTTTAGAGACTGAATTAAAAATTAATGTATTATATAAATGAGTTATAAAATAAAAGAAGAAAGCAATCCAAGACATAAAGAATCAAGAAATACTGAAAATGTTCTTGTTATGCAAGGAGGCGGCTCTCTCGGAGCTTTTGCATGTGGTGTGTATAAAGCATTAGTAAAACAAAACATACGAATAGATATAGTTGCCGGTACCTCGATTGGGGCTGTAAATGCGGCAATAATTGTTGGAAGCAAAACCGATAGTCCTGAAAAAGATCTTGAGGATTTTTGGATGGAGATTGGAGAAAGCAATGTTCAGATAATTCCAGACTTATTCTTTTACGATTGGGATTGTCATGATAAAAAATATTTACTAAAGAGAATATCTTCTGCTTCAATAAATGCTGCATTTTTTGGGGTCCCAAAGATGTTTGTTCCTCGATGGCAGTGGTGGAATATTGGCAACACCATGAATAATACGCCAGTAATAGAAGAATATTTTGACCCTCGAAACTGGACATATGTATATGATCATTCTCCGTTAGCGAAGACACTTGATAATTACATCGATTATAAAAAGCTAAACCTTGCTGCAACTAGAGAGGAGTTGCCCTCTGTTCGTCGCCTTATTATGACCGCGGTAAACGTAATGACAGCAAAACCCCTTGTTTTTGATAACACACAAATTGAGATTAAATCGAAACACATTCTTGCCAGCGCTGGTTACCCTGTCTATGGGTTTCCATGGGTTGAAGTTGAAGATGATGTATACGCTTGGGATGGGAGCTTGCTGAGCAATACTCCAATAAGAGAAGTACTTTATGTATCGCCAAGAAACGACAAAAACATATTCATAGTTGAAAACTATCCCCAAAAAATCGACCGGCTTCCTTCCAACATGATTGAAGTTACCAATCGTTACAAAGATATTTTGTTCAGCGACAAAGACATGTTCAATATACAAATGTCAAAGTTGGTGACAAGGCAAATACGTCTTATAGAAAAACTATATGACATATTTGAGAATTTTACCGACCACTCCAAAATTGGCCCTGACGAAATAAACAAGATAAAAGTGGAGCACAAAAATTTGATAGAAAACTATGGCGCTGAAATAAAGTCAGTCACCAGGATAATAAGAAGCGAAATAGAATCACCAAATATCTTAAAAAATGCGGATTTTTCGCCTAAAACAATAAAAGAACTAATAGAGCAAGGCGAAAGAAAGACTTTGGAAAAGTTATCATATTGTAAATCAATGGACTATGATTTTGACACCTAAGATAGTGTTGATGTGTTATTTGCATGGTATGAAAACACAAAACCCTGTGACCGTCCAAATAAATGATCCATTATGCTAGTTGTTTTGCATTTTGTGTCGCTAATAGCATATTAATTTTATCAATACCGTGCAGTATAAATTAAAATAGATCCATTATAAGAGAAAACGAACTTACATAATAGAAATCTATGAGATTCTTTATTGTTACAGTGGTTTAGATTAAAAGATAAAAATCCCTGCCATTTATTTATCTACAAGGCGTTACAATTGTTTTGTTTTACTTTTTAATCTAGTAACATCTCTGCATGATGATTTTGATCAATTAATCATTATTATAAAGACCGATTAATCAAAAAAATTGATGCGATAAATTAAAAGGTGCGTTTTACGTAGATATGCATTACAGTAAAATAGAAAAAATGAAAGAATATTATGCCTATTATGAGAATAATGACGAAGAGGGTGTCGATAGATCCACTTCTAATGCATCTGTACAAAGATCAGGTTCAGACAAAAATCATCAGCATCTATATCGTAACAGGTTAGTTCATGTAAAGGATTTTAATGAATCATTTGAATTAGTCAAGTCAGCTGTTGATGCTAAATTTAAAATGCATAGGGCTGGATTGAGCCTGGTATTGCAAGTGTTGCCAACACATCTTGGTGCTTATCATGTTTTGGGCTCCAATATGATTATAATGAATAAACGGATCTTGGACATAATAAAATCAAAGAAGTCTCTGTTAGAATATAATGCTTATTTGTTTATGGTCTTGTGTCATGAGTATTTACACAGCTTTGGCATAATTGACGAGAATCGGGTGAGAAAAATGACTTATGATCTGTGTGAGTATTTGTTGGGCGAAAATCACCCTTCAACACTGATGGCTAGACATCAACCCTGGAAAGTTTTTCCAGAACTACAATTATACCAATCAAATAAGATTGGAAATAGCTTTGAAATAGTAAAAAACTTTGATAAAACAACACAATCATATATCAATTGATATATTTTTTAAACTAAATTTAATTGTTGAATCATTCGCATAACTTGACAAATGTTATTGATTGGCATAATTTTGTTTTAATGTATATTGCTATTTTTATTGTATGCGATGCATAGTTCTGAAACAACGAGGCTTCATTTTAAAATGCACCTTTGATAACTAAATTTAAATTAGTTTTGATGGCTATGCGTTTAGAATATGTTCTGATAAATGAGTGGTTTGATGCGCTGTTTCATATGATGATTATTAAAAAAGTTATTTATTCTATTAACCGATAATATTATTGAGTTTGGGTAATAGAGATGATGCTTCTTACACCGAGAAAGCTAAAATAGATAACTCTGATTTGGAGTTTGTACAAATAAGATACACTGATCTTTTGGGAAAGTTTCTTGCGAGATATGTCAAAACCAATGAGGAACACATCCAAGATATTTTTAGAAAGGGTATCGGATTGGATGGCTCATCTGTGAAGGGTTTTGCAACGATCGATGAGTCCGACATGTTGCTTTTTCCTGACAGAAAGACATTAAGAAGGATACCATTATCTGAATTTGAGATAAATGCCGTAATAGCTGATGTTTATAATGGTTTTAATAAAGGCCGATCTGCCAAAGACCCCAGACATGTTTCTCAGGCATTAGAAGACCATCTTGCAGTAAATCAAACTACTTGCCAAATTGGGGCAGAAGTCGAATGTTTTGTATTTGACGAAATAATATTTAATATGGGTGATGGTAATGCAGATGACGGTGGTAATGGCAACAATAGTTTTCCCCTTTCCAAAGACGTATCTATACTATCTACAGAACAATATGGTATAGGAAAATATCCAATACGTCAAAAGGCTGGTTACGATGCACCCGCGTTTCAAGACTCGTTAATAGAGTTTAGATTTGAAGTTGCCAATGTATTAAAGAAATATTATGACATTGAAGTTACAAATCTAAACCATGAGGTAGCCAGCAGCGGCCAAATAGAGATAAACTTCATGCATGACTATTTAACAAAATCTGCTGACAACGTCCAATTATATAAGGATGTGGTTAGAAATGTGGCGAAAAAACATGATAAAGTTGCAAACTTTATGCCTAAGCCAATATTCGATGATAGTCCCAAAAAAAGCGACAATGGTTCTGGCATGCATGTCAGCGTAAGTTTGTGGACAAAATCCTCGGCTAAGAATATTAATTTGTTTTATGATGAAACGGATGACTATGCAGAACTTAGTCAAGATGGCCGCTATTTCATAGGGGGAATACTTGATCATGCTCAATCATTATCTGCAATTGTGAACCCGACGATAAATTCCTATAAACGAATAGTGCCAGGTTTCGAGGCACCGGTGTATGTTGCATGGTCCAGGGGAAACAGATCGGCTGTGATGAGGGTTCCAATAAATGAAAAAGGAAGTGCCACATCAAAAAGGGTCGAGTATAGAGCTCCAGACCCTTCTGCAAATCCTTATCTTGCATTTTCAGCTATTGTAGCAGCTGGGATTGATGGAATAAACAAAAAGACTGAGCCCGGAAATCCCGTCAATGAAAACATATACAAGATGACTGATACGCAACGGAAAAGTTTGGGAATAGGGACTCTTCCTTCTAGTTTGGATGAGTCGTTAACAGCGCTAAAAAGCGATTCAAGCTATCTTGATATTTGCTTTCGCAATGAATTGATAGACACATATATAAAATTAAAAAATGATGAGATATTGGAAATCGGCAATGACAAATCAAAATTAAAACAGTTCGTGTTTTATAATGATGTTTAGAAAGCCTATCCCAACACCGATGCTGCATTATGATAGTATGCCAATTTATCGAACACTTGCCTTGATCCCAAATTGAGATATAATTAATATAGCTGTAATTGCCGAAAAAAGGCCTAAACCTGGTGAATCTACATGAATAAAACTATGTGTTCCCGTATATGGGTACATAATAATTTTAGCTTGGCTTTTTTTATATTGTATTGGATTTATCATTTGTCTGCTCTACTTTAGTCATTGTTTCCTATCAAAGTAAAATGCAACAGTGACTTGATATTGTTTTTAGTCGTCTTTTAGTGGTTACAGATGTTTTTTATTTCAGGGTAGTCATACTAATTTAATACCGAATGGTATGTGCATTTAACATACATCTAGATGCATGATATGCTAATTTGAATTGATTTATGGGTGTAATATGGGGATTGAGTACGGGTTGTTTTTTTATAGATTGGGTATTATCTGTTAATCATTGGCATCACAATATCAGTTACTTTTGAAGACTTTAAAATAAACGTATTCTGTTTATAATTTAGAGCAGAACTTTGAGAAATGAAAGTAATTCTAAAATTTTGCTGCACCATTAGTTTGAAAACCGTTGAACTGTTTTTCTTTATTGCAGATAGTATTTTATTCTATATGCCGTTTTTTTCCTGAGGCTGATGATGAGATATAAAGTTATATTATTTACAATATATATATTTTATGGATGACTATTTGGATAGCAATGATTATTATAAAACACTGGGGATATTAAAACAGGCAAGCGGCATAGAAGTTAAAAAAGCCTATAGGCGTCTAGCTAGAAAATATCATCCTGACAGAAATTCTGATGTATCCGATGACGTTATGAAAAACATCAATATCGCCTTTGAAGTTCTCTCAGACCCCGATAAAAGAAAGGAGTACGATGAAAAAACCATTGATAGGGTTTTGGAAAACAGTGATAAAATAGACAATAGACATGCTAATAATAATGCTAATAGGGGAAATCATCAATCATACGATGAAATAGGTTCACCATCATCATATGGTGATACTGCCGTGGATCATTTTTCTAATTATTATTCTTTTGATGATGTGTATTTTAAATCACAAAAAGCAAAAATTCCCGCTAAAAACACTTTGGACATTCCAAAGGGACGATACCAAATAATAGTGGAGCCTTCTCTTTGCTTGGCATTTGGCAGCTGTGAAACACTTGCCCCCAAAGTTTTTGTGGTGGAAAAGGACAAACCGATAAATCCAAAGGCCGTAGTAATGTCCGAAACTGGAACGGACTTTGAAACAATTCTTGATGCGGCAAAAACATGTCCTACAAAAGCAATCATAATTATAGATAGATATTCAGGTGAGCGTATTTACCCTTAATCAGATACAATGGGCCCAAAATTCCATATGCTCAAAATTGTAATCATGTGGGATTTTTCTGTACTTTAAATTAATATATAACCTATGTTCAAAATTATGGCAAAAATTGGTTTTCTATATTGCTTTGGCACTTGTTGTGTTTGTCATTTTAATGCAGTATCTATCAATAACTTTATCTTCTTCTAGAGGGAATCAATAGCTCATCCTTCAGTTTGTGGTTTATATCCTTATAGTCCACAACAATATGAATGATTTACGAATGTCCCGCAAGGCATATCTGTTTTAGCAAAGATGATTTAACTATGTGTGGGATGAGAGGATGTGGCAAACAAACTGACATATTGAGTCCTATAGACATCAAGTGGTTTTATAAAATCAATAAAAATGGGCTTTGCATTAATAGGGTAGATCTTCATTTGATTATAGATGACCCTAACATGTCAAAAGATGCGAAAAAACAAATAGAAAAAATATTTCCTCATTTATCTTAAATGGATGTGCCTATGTGCTCTCAATATTTCCTAACCTGAAAATGATGCTGTAATATTGAATATTTTTAATTAGTTTTGATGCGCTAGAATTACTATAATCTGTTTGTATCTTTTGTATGTGAAGATACCTTATACAATCTTGATTTAATCTTTAGATTCAGTGGTTGGCATTATTTTTATAAACCAAACAAACATGATGCTTTAAAAAGACTAGTCAATTTTATTTTTTATAGATGCCGAAACAATAAAATAATTTTTGTCATCGATAGTATATTATAATAATGTGTAAAATATGTAAATATAAAATATTGCTTTATTTTAATATGGTAAATATTTACTAACCCCCGTATTACTAGGATGTTAGAGTCAATCCTCCATCTACATATATGGTTGTTCCTGTAATATAGCTTGCTGCAGGTGAGGCCAAAAACAATGCAACAGAAGCTATTTCTTCAGGCTGTCCTATCCTGTGCATTGGAATATATTGCTCTTCTTGGTTTTTCTTTTCTTCATCCTCAAGGATATCTTTATTCATATCTGTAGCTATGGCACCAGGTGCTATACCATTGACACGAATTCCCTTATCAGCCACTTCCAATGCCACAGTTTTGGTTAACATCATCATTCCTCCTTTTGAGGCAGCATATGGAGTTGATTCTGATTGTGGAATAGATTCATGGACAGAGGATATGTTTATTATTGGATAATTGCCATTATCGTTAGTTTTAATATCGGGATAACTTTGGCTGTTTTTGCCGTTATTTTGGAGCATGTGTTTTAATGCATCTCTTGTACAAATAAAAGCACCTTTCAAGTTTATGTCAATAACCTTTTCCCAATCATCTGTGGTTAGTTCGCTTATTTTCTTGGATGCGCCACTTATTCCGGCATTGTTAACCAATACATCCAATCTACCAAATCTTTTAATTGCTTCCTCTATTAGTGATTTAGATGTTTGCTCTTGGGATATGTCGCCTACTACTAGAGTAATCTTGCCATTATTGTTATTGTTATTTTGTTTGGTTTCGTCTTCAATTTCTTTAGAAGCTTGTTTTAGCTCTTCTTCGTCTCTTGCATTTAATACTACTGAATAACCATTCTTTGCAAATTCTTTAGCGATAGCTTTTCCTATCCCTCTGCTTGAACCTGTAACTACAACGACTTTTTCGTTATGTTTACCACCAATATTGCCTGACATGTACATAAAAATATTACGATTAAAGTATAAAAGTAACGGAGTTTTTCATGATAAAGTTAAATTTTGTATGGTGTGGTTTATTGATTGGCGTTAGGTTTACTTTAACAATTATTTTCCTTTTAAATGGGAACGTATTATCCACTTTTTGTGATTACTTTAAAAATAAAATATGTGCAGTTAAATACTATGTTAATTTAAATAAATATCATGGATAACTCAAATGGAAATACTGGTGAAAGAGAATTTGAAGAGGGTGCTGCAGGAACAAATAAAGAAAGAAAAAGCGATCCTTTAAAGGAATATGAAAATAAAGAACCAATGACTCCAGCTAAAATAAACGAAGGGGAACCAACTGCTGTAAAGAGAGATCCAAATGACCAAAGAATAACAGAACCAGGTCAAACAGGTACAGAGGATGAGAACGCAAAGGAGCAGCTCCGCAAGCGTGGAATGACCAAAATCGAGTAAGAACCCAAATAAAACAAAGTTTATTTAATTTTTTATTAATTGGGTATACTTAAACCAGATTGTTATTGTTACATAATGATTTCTATTTGTACCTAAAATTATAGTAACTATATTCCTAGAAATTATCATTCACTATAATTTTTAAAATTTTTGCCTGATATTATAGATAATTGGGAATCTTAAACTATAGTATCTCCTTTTAGGATTCAAAATATTTTTAAAAGAATAAAAAAAATTATATCTATTAAAAGTATAATGCTCAATAGTCATTTAGAATAATATGACGCCTTTAAATCAAAGTATTATTGATATACCAGATAAACATGAAAATTATAATGTGGAGATGATCATGTCTTTACCTCTTCATAATGAAATTCAATTTAGTAAGGATGACAATGATCAAAATATTGATACTGTTAATGACTATAATGTTGACATCAATAGCAAAGAGCAGGACAACATGCGGGACATACAACAATACAACCAATATCAACAAAATCTACAAAACCAACAACTATTGACATCGTCAGATATCATTGTGATTGAACCGGATGAGGTACCCGATACCGACTCTATAACCGATAAAACTGAATGTCCTAAATGCGGAAATCACGAAGCATATTGGTGGATAGTCCAAACTGACACTGTTGAAGAGCCAAGTACGCAGTTCTTTCGATGTACTAAATGCAAACATACGTGGAGAACTCCAAGATCATCTTAAATCCAAAGTATTTTATTATTATTTCTCAAAACTCCGCTGTAATGAATTTGTACAGTAGATTTTTCTCCTTTAGAATGTGTCAATTGGTATGGATTTTTGGTATTTAAAAATATGTTACCTTTTAGAATGCAATACTGTAGTAGGTCAGTAGGTTGATACTTGGACGTTTTACCATTGCGTACCTACCCTGGAGATTCTATTACTAACTATAGCCTTGACAAATCAATGTCGTTTACTGATATTTTATATATCGCTGTTTGCATTATTTATTTTTTGATTTTCTTATTACTTTGTTACTCTGAGGGGTATTTTTCCAATTCTTTTGTATTTTTATTAATTACGTATTTTTCGGGGTCGTATCCATATTTTTCCCCTAATTCGTTCATATAATTTTGAACGTCATGCCAAGCTTTTTGTTTATGCTGTATATTGCCGTCTAGACTACTGCCTCCACTGCTCAAGGTAGACTGAGATGATGCATCTATTGCTGTTTGATATAGTTTTGATATTTTGTTAAATTCGTCGTCATTTAATTTTATCTTATTGTTATTGTTAGACATTGTCTATTATCTACTTATACGAATATTTAGTATTCAAATATATCTATAATACGATATGATATCATTGATCTTGTACTTTATTTATGAAAACAATCTACAATTCCTACAAAAAGGTTTTCAGCATTATCAAATATGCCAATAACTGGATACTTTACCGGTGGTATTTAGTTATTGATTTTCTAGGAAATATTTTTTGTCATTGTTTGTTGTTTGTTATTACGCTATTTTAATATGGTATCATTTGCTATTTTTTACTTTCCTTTCTCCTATCTTTTGTTAAAAATGTTATGCCTTCTATGTTATTGGGATTCATGTATATATCTCCTTTAGGTGATTCTTTGATGCCTACTATGGGTTCTCCGCATTCGGGGCAAATTTGATAATAAATAAACATGCTAATGTTCCTTTGATTTTTTCCAATTAATGCATTATTCATATTGGGGTGTAAATTAGTTTGACAAACTGGACATTCCATATGTTTTACCTTTTACATTTTAATCAATATGAATTTTAAGACAAACTAAAACAACTGATTAAATTAATGAGAGTTTTATTTGGTGAAGTTGATGTCTATGTGGTTATTCTATATTGTATTATTATTACTGTAATTGGCTTGATTTTAATTTCTGGTTGTTTCCAAAACATGTGCATATAGAAATTTTACATTTTAATATGCTACACTGCATCTTATGATGATAACTGCGATTTTAATTGTTATTGAATTAGTATTAATTTTACTCTGTATAATTATTCATTGTTATAATGTATTTTTACAATACTACAACATGGACACCATAAAGATAAACCCGGAAAAAGAGGGTAATAGCAATATTATCGATGATAAATTGAATAAAGAGGACAATGGCGATACCATTGAGGATATTTTCGATGTTGCAATAATAGGTGGAGGGTATTCTGGTTTATCTGCAGCATTGCTATTAGGCAGATATCTTAGACCTACAATTATTTTCGATGTGAAGCAAAGAAGAAAATCCGTTATACATGGATATTTGGGATTTGAAAAAACACCCCGAGAAGAATTAATTCAAAAAGCATGGAAGGATGTGCTTCAATACCGCTCTGTAAAAAGAATAGAGAAAAAAGTAGAAAAGGTGGAAAGGGATTATGACCATAATCTTTTTTTGATAACGACGGCCACAACAGGTGAAAATGTTAAAGAGAATGATTCATTCAAAAGTAGAAAAGCCAGAGCAAAATATTTGATTATTGCAACGGGGGTAGAACATGTGAAACCGGACATTCAAAACTTTGAAGACTTTAATGGAAGTGGTGTATGGCATTGTCCACATTGCGATGGATTTGAAGCTACTGATAAAAGACTAGTCATAATTGCATCGGATAATAAAGATAACGAGGCTATAAAATATGCCAAAACCTTTTTAGGCTGGACAAAAGACATTAAATTATTCTTTCAAAGACCTTTAAATCAATATACGATAATGAAATGAGTTATGCACTAACAGAAGAACAAAGAAACGAGGCACGGACATTGGGCATTGATGTAATTGAAAATGACCGTATAGTAAAAATTAGTGGTGATTCAGAGACAGATGCTATTGTAGGTGTTCTTTCTAAAAGTAATAAATATCATGAGGCCGATGTGTTGTTTTATCATCTCGGGCAGATAATTCATAATGAGATTGCAAATCAACTTGGATGTGAATTTGATGAGGTGTATTTAAAGGTAAATGAAAAACAACAAACTACAATTCCAAATGTTTTTGCGGTAGGTGACATAGACACAGATAGACATTATGCTATATTATCTGCTGCAAGTGGGGCATTGGCAGCAATATCTATTTATGAGGATTTGCTAAAAGACGCAATCAAAACAACAAAACTAGAAGGTGATACCCGAATACGCAGGTAAAATGAAATGCGACAAAAAAACACTCTCTATCTTTATAATCTTGGGCATTTTTTGTTGTTTGCGAAATGTTGTTGAAAAAGAGGGTTATTGCATAAAATATGAATATGTTATAAAGCGCCTTGATTTTATTATTTGGATAATGATTGTATTATTTGATAACTAAACATATACTTCTTCTTCTGTATATTGTGCTTAAGGTTTTTCCACCTATTTTTTAAACTTATTGCAAAATGTACAGCCGCTTAGCAAGTTTTTAGTGATGTTGCCTAGTAAACATATAATTGGTGGATTAAAAAGTTAGATATTATATTAGATTTTAAAAATATTTTGCCAATATTTCATTTATCTCTTTCTCCATCTTTTCATAATTTCTCTTATTTTCCACATTACTATCGTCTAGACTTTGCTTTTCTTCTTTTACTACGTCTCCAATAGCTTTATCAATTTCCGATAAACCGGTTATTGCTTTGGTCAATCTGTTTGATAGGAAGAAAACTGTAGAAAGCATGTAGTTAATTTTATCACTTTCAAATTCTAATTTAGTTGAAGGGGGAAATGCTATATCTAGACACGCTCTTAACTCCTTTCCGCATTCTTCAAGACAATTGGTATTGCCATTGCAGTCTTGTAACATTTTTGCCCAACTATACAAGCACTTGGATATATTGGATGAATATTCAGTCAAACTAAAAATTATTAACATTGATGATATAAATTGATTTTTGCTATTTTTGTGGCGATTTCATTTACTGCTAAAGCGTAAAATTGGTAGTTGTAGATCCTTGATCTTTAACTATGAGAATATCTTGTTGTAAAACCTTCCTTTTTCCTTGACATATCAAAATTATTGATTTATGTTACTATAAAAATAAACTTTCTTGGCAAAGTACCTGGATTTTTTTGCCTGTTTATAATTTCAACCTCTGTGTGTATCCTTGATAAGAAATAATTGGTAGTATTATCTAAAGTTGTGATCTAAAAATGATTGTCATAATCAATATGAATAAGGTGGTCGAGTTTATGTAGTATTTGGCACATTTTTTAGATCTAGTTATATTAAATAATAGGGGAATATGATTAATCTTTTGGATAAATGATTTTATAAAATAGCCCAGTTTATATGAAATTTTTTGAAATATTTTTTGATAAATAGTTTTTTATATCATGTATCTCATTATTATATGGAATAGATATGGGCGAAATCATAGACAAAGTTAAAGAAAAGGCAAAAGACGCTAAAGATGCGGTTGTAGACACCACAAAGGGCGTTGCAGGAAAGACAAAGGATACCGTTAGTCCCTCCCCCTCATCATCATCATCACAATCCTCGGAATCTTCATCTGGTCAGGATAGACGATATGAAGAAGGTGGCCCAGGGACAGAAGTACAGAGAGGCGATGACCCGTTAACAGAATATAGGGAAAAAGAGGCGATGACCCCGGCAAAAATAAAAGAGCATGAACCCACAGCTGTAAAGAGAGATCCAAGTGACCAGAAAATAACCCAACCGGGCCAAACAGGCACAGATGACGAAAGAGCGCAGGAGCAACTTCGCAGGAGTGGAATGACTAAAATCAATACCAGCGGCGGATCAGATACCGCGGCATCGGACACCAGCGGCGGATCTGAAACTGTTGTAACAGAAACCACTACAACAGAAACAACAGTACAACCCTCTTAACTACTCACAAAGAATCTAAAAGTACATTTTTCACCTTTTTTTATTTTTACGCCATCAGAAAAATAAGGTGG
>JBBJMN010000044.1:0-16204 GCA_037720485.1 Candidatus Nitrosocosmicus sp. | reverse complement strand
CCGCTTATGCATCCGTTAACAAACCAACCCGTACCTGATCCTACTACAGGTCAGCCGATTGCAATGTCAAAAACGGGAAATGTTAAAGTCCGTTATCAAGAAGAAGGTGGCCAACCTTATGGACAAGGAGATTCCTTTGCTGTCATCCTTGTTCCCAAACCTAGACCTTACCGAATTTGGTAAGGAAACGAGCGCCTTCAAGGTAATGATTTAGGTGTCAGATCCCGGCCTGAGCATTGCTATATAACTGGATATTTTAAGATATATTCTAAAACGGTAAAGAAACTCATCAGAAAGGAAACAAATACTTGAAAATAATTTAAAAAAAATAATTATTGATGAATGCGTATTGTAAATTGGCATGAGGGATTATTAGATGCAGATTGTCACCCATTACCAGGAGCAGGTGCAGGAGTGCATTGTGCTTGGTTGTTTACCGCAAATCTTGATATTTCACTTCCCCTATCTGCAATCAATACAGGTATTGCTTGCTGCAACTCTGAAGAAACCACGGACTTTATTGTGGCAAAGCGAGATACACTTTGATTGGTATTGCCTATTTCATCGATTATCTGAGCATTTTCCCTTCACGTCTAATTGACATTTACTGGGCCAAGTCATCAATGTCACCAATATCGCTTACTATCATCCTTTTTACCAATGGTAAGTTGGATGACAACATTGAAGCATTTCCCTCCATTATGCGGGATATTGTAAACGATGCAATACTATCCGGGTTGGGGCCGTTGTTGGCTTTGGCTTTGGCGATAATCCTTCTTCTCCTGTAGCATCATCCTCAGCGTCCTCATCTGTATCTTCTGGTGCCAAAGCATAGTTTAAAACGGGAATGGTTGAAACTTGAAAATTGTTGATTTTGGATAGTCCATTATCAATATCCAGCGTTGCTATTGATAAGGAGGCTAATACGACCATTGGAAACAATAATTTAATGTGGTTGTGGATAGGGACCAATAATTATGCCATACAAGATTATAAAGATATATTAGATTGGAATTTTTCATAGGTCCCTGTCAGTTTGACTAGGACTGCAAATTCCGCCGCCGTTGTCCTGTTGATCTACGGCATTGTCAACGGTATTTGCCCATGTTTGGACGCTAAGGTTGTTGCACGAAAAGGATAATTCGCCAGCTGAAACGCAGAGACTGTTTCGCTGTGAACCCGTTTTTGCGAAATTTCATGGGCAGCGCCGTTTCCACCGTCAACGTTGTCATTATCGGCAAACACTTTTCAATTGCTAATTGACATACGGACATTGCAAGTACTGCAAAGACTGTTAAAAAATACACATACTATCCAAGAATAATCCATCCCCATTCTGATATTGCATTACCTTTCCTTAACATAATATGCTATTTAGAAACAACAATCCAAATGATATTAGGTTATTTTTCCCGAATGTCATTTGATAAAAGATGCGATATAACCCTACCTTATAGCCATTCTTCCTAAAAAAAATTTCAATAGCATCTATACCGGGCTGAATAGTTTTTTTTGGTATGCGTTGTATTCACCTATCCAATAATCACAACACTCACAAACAAGCACAAATCTCCAAATTCCAATTTAAAATCCCATATTTCACATTACCCAAAACAGAAATAGACCACTATTTTTTGTTTAACCGTAGCCAAATCAAATAATGGCCAATTCTATGCGTCATTGCATATATGTTACATAAGGAACGACAAACAGGTGAACTGCTGAAAAATGGCACGTATTTACGAAACGGATATAGGAATTTGCGCATTAAAAAATAAGACCAAGTTGGGATTACTGTACCTTATGTGGGATTGGGGACATTATCACTGGTTTTAACTTCATTGCCTAGGTCTTCGGCGTCTTTTTTACCTGTTTTTGCGTTATCCCTCTCTTTCTTTGCCTCTATGCCCCTTTTGATAGATTCTGCATCTCCGCCTTCTTCTGATATTTTGTTTGTAACCTCCTCATCAGATTCAGATAATCGTTTTTTTACTTCACGGTCATCATTAGACATAATTATGGTAATATCAGCATCACCACATGTATTTATTCTATGAATTTATTAGGTTTGTGAAACTAATATCAAAAAAAAAGCATTAGACTTTTTGGCATTTAGTTTAATAATAAACAATTTCATATGCTTTTGTTAAAAATAACATACGAAAACTAGAGTCACACCATAAAATGAAAATTAAGTAGATTCAGTTATTTGCTTGTCTTTTTTTATTTTTGATTTTCTCAAATTATATTTGATTTTATCGATTATTCCCATTATACTTATTCGACATTCTATCTAATAAGTTTAATTATTATTTTTACCAGTAACACAATTAAATTCCATTACCAAAGCCACATAATGGTATCCTATCCGGTATGACGGCCATTAGGGTTCATCCCATCATCTGCTTTCGCGACATCTTTGTTGGAATATGGACGATGAATTTCACATTCAGAGCATTAAATCAAATTACAAGAAAAGTCCTTCCTTATTCACCATATGCTATGCCAAGTAAGTATAATAATGGAGCCATATTGGCCTTATTCCCCATAGTTCCACCAAAGCCAAAAATGATTTGCCACAATAACTAAAACTAAGGATTATTTCCGTTTGGCCAATTCTGCAAATCTATCCACAACGTTATTTAGCACAGAGTCGTTATCAACATGGTTATCATATCCGTCGCATTGATTCACCAAAGGTCATGATCTTTACCACAACTCCGAATTTAATTTTGTTACCTATAATCCAATACTTCAGGACACAACCAAATCCACCTTGATTTAATTTGATTGGTTCTTAAGCCAAATACCGATAATCTACATGGCGGTCATCATGCCAACATTTGTGCATTATAATAAAAAATAAATGCTAATTACATAGTTTATACAATATCCATGTCAAATCAGAATCAAAATGATGTTATTACTCAAAAATTTGTTTTGGAACTGAATGTAGTTCTAGCCATAGAAAATGCAGGAACGGAGCGTCTGCAGACAAGAATACAAGAAAGCAGACTGAATGAGATAAAGCAACAATTGCAACAGCATCTACAAGAAAGCATAGAACATCAAAAGAGGCTCCAAAAGATAATCCACTGTATTGGAGGAGAGCCCACCCAAGAAAAATCAGGGCTGCCATTGCCCATATACCCAAACATAATATGGAAAATGATGTCAAATTCCATGACCAAACAAGAATGGGAACTCAAAAGGGCAGAAGAAGATTTGATTGTAGAAAACGCAGAGGCCGTATGCTATAGCATGCTAATACAGAAAGCTAAGGCGGGAGGGGATTTGTTTTCCAACACAATTGAACAATTGTCCCTTAACCTAAAGGATGAACAGCATATGATTGATTGGATAAATAACAATCTACCGGGAATGCTTACAAGGTTATGGCCAAGCGTCCAACAAACCCAATCTAAAGACAATCCAGATGACCTTAAATAATGCGAGTCTTGTCCATTTGCAACAGAAAATGGAAAGTTAATACATTTGATGGTTTTTTCAATCACTTAAATGTAATTCATATCCAACCATATTCAAATCCAAAACCTTCATTGGTAAAAAAAGTTTAAAAGGTAAAGGAAATTTAATATTTACTACCAAGTAATATATCCTTCAATCATATACACAATACCACCTGCAATCGCAGTATTTTCAATGGGCATTCACAAATGGGGTAAGAACATCACAGTATCTGAACAACCAAAATCCCATATTTCAAAATCGGTCAAAGTTTTGGTTCCCCTATTGCACTTTTTTGATTAGTTCCCATAGCATCAACAACAGTGGATCAAAAGAAAGCCAAAGCCAAAAATAAAAAATTTCCACATTTTTTAATTACACCATACCAGTCTCCATTGTGAAAAGTAAAAAAAATAATAACCTCAGACATATTCTTCAAATATAATGCCAATATCAGAAGAAAAAACAAAAAGATTCTCAGGTAATCACCACTTTAGACAACCATTGTTACCTAAATCTCATTATGTTAAAGGCAAGAAATACAGGTTTTCAGGAAAAGGATCAGGATGTGCACCAAATCTAAATATTTTACTAATTATCATATTAGGCATTATCCCCATGGGTTTAATCAATAGTCCAATACCAGCTGCAGCAACCCCGCGACATTCAACGCGACTCACCCATTGACAACAGCCTCATGACATTCAACGCGACCTCACCCATTGACAACAGCCTCATGACATTCAACGCGACCTCACCCATTGACAACAGCCTCATGACATTCAACGCGACCTCACCCATTGACAACAGCCTCATGAATATCCATTCCCAACGCGACCTCACCCATTGACAACAGCCTCATGACATTCAACGCGACCTCACCCATTGACAACAGCCTCATGACATTCAACGCGACCTCACCCATTGACAACAGCCTCATGACATTCAACGCGACCTCACCCATTGACAACAGCCTCATGACATTCAACGCGACCTCACCCATTGACAACAGCCTCATGACATTCAACGCGACCTCACCCATTGACAACAGCCTCATGACATTCAACGCGACTTCTCCTGGGACTGACAATGCATTGACTAATAATTTAACACCCGCTCGGCCATGAAGGTACCTTTAACTGTGACCGTCATCCTTTTTTTCTCATTTGAAATAACCATTTATACTGTCTTTTACAAGAGCAGCAATAGTACAATACAAGTGTAACAGAGGTCATAGGCCCGGATGTACAGCACTGCAAATAAACTGGCCCCAATACCATCAAAAATTAGTTTTGGTAGGTGGAATTTTGTTTAATGTCATAACATATCCCACTGTTGATCGCAAAAACTATGCTTCTTTTGAAATTATCACATGCCTTCATCTCGTCGAATACCCATAATACCTGTTTTCTCAAATGTTTATTACCTGCTGGGCAAGATAAGAATGATAGTGGCTATAAAATATTAGGAAATTTGCATTTTTTAATAATTCCCTAGTGTTGCATCGTAAACAAATAAAAAAACCAAAACAAGCATTAATAAGATGAGGATAATTTAGATAAGTCGGCTAGAAAGAGTAGTTGGATAATAGAGATTTTCAATTAAATCCGTTTGTTAAAAAATTTAATAATTACATTAACAAAATTGACGACTCTTTAAAAAGAGAACTAGAATTGTATTCGTGGTCCGAATTCTATTTGCCCTTAAAATACGCCTGCAACGGAGGCAAAAGAATAAGGCCTTTTATTTTAATTCTTTGTGCTGAAAGCCTAAACAACGGATATTTGGATTCATTGAACTCAAGAGTCACAGAAAACATTTTTACCGTTTCAACTGCCATAGAGCTTTTACACACCCAATCAGTAATTCATGACGATATAATAGATTCTGACAACATCAGAAGAGGAATGCCTTCCTTTCATGTAAAATACGGATACAATGCAAGCATCCTAACGGCAGATTTTATTTTAGGTATGATTCTAAACATCGTGGCTAAAATCAACAACAATCAAGTAACCAAAGAGCTATCTAACGCATCGATAAAAATGAGTGAGGGAGAGATGCTTGAAATAAGACTAGTCAAGAATCACAATATTTCTCAAGATGACTACATCAAGGTTATTGAGAATAAGACAGCGGCACTATTTGAGGCCTCCTCAAAAATTGGGGCAATATTAGGCAATGGAAATGAACAACAAATTAACGCACTTGCTAATTATGGAAGGCTGCTAGGAATTGCCTACCAAATACATGATGATTTATTTGACTACAATAGCGAAGAAAGGCTATTCAACATTTTAGTGAAACAAAACGATCAAGATAATGAATTTGTGGAGATAATGGAGAACACATACCTAACCTACTCTCAATTAGCACTCAAAGAACTAGAAACCATAACTAACAACAGGGCAAAAAAGATACTGGAGGAACTAACAAACCTTGAGACAATCACATGACAAACAATAAATTCCATTTAGTAGTGACTGCTACTCCTTTCAACCAAAGTCCATGATTGCAAAGGCCATCACAGCAATAACAGATCTATCAAAGACAATAGTGACAGGAATTGTAATAAAAAAAATATACACGCTATAGATATACACACACGCATTCAAAAAATATAGGACAAAACCCGCCCTCTCCTCCAATGTACGCATTGATAAGTTTGTTTTCCAGACTGGTGCCTTTTACCTCTGAATTGAAACACAGCATTTTTTTTGTATTTTTAGCTAAACATTTTCTTCAAATTCATTGCATTCAAATTGATTGCATCACATGCGGTACATATTATTGGTGTACTGATAGTCAATTTCACTTCAATATCTTTCTGGCAAAGCCAAGATAGGTAGTGTGTCCAATCATCCTCATAGATGGCCGAGTTTTTCCTTCCCGAGCTTCGATTTTTCTTAAAAAAGTCTCGATGCACTCACTGTCAATAAAGCCACTGACAAAAAACTGGGTTGCCAATTTTTCAAGCTGATTCATAGTAGGGCAAATACAGGCCACAAAAGAACCACTTTTCATGCAAGGATGAACAACATCAAGATAACTCCAAGGATCACCGAGATCAATAATCACCAAGTCAATGTCGGTGATTTGGGATATCTTTTCAGGATCATAATGCGACAATGTTACAAATTCACTCATTCCCGATTTTTCCAGGTTTTTTCTTGCTATAGACATGAAATCATCGTTTACATCAAAAGTGTACACATGGCCTTCAGGCATTACAATGCTTGCCATAAAAGTAGACAAAGCAGCACTTCCTGTTCCTATTTCCAATACTTTAAAGCCGTTTTTCAATCCGGTTCTTGCAGCGATATACCCATAATCTTTGGGATAGACAATCTGTGTTGTCCTTTGAGACTTCATTACAAAATCATAGATAGATGGTGGAAGAAGGAAAACTTTTTTGTCCTTATTGGTGATAACGTAAGAACCAAAGTGAAGATCGATGGTCGAACCCACATCAATTATACCCAAATGGGTATGTAATTTTTTATCTTTTTCCACCTTGATTAACCATTTTTTTTCGCTATTAAAAAAAAATAACACAAGCGAGCCTTCAGTTATTATCACAAATGAAGCTTTAATTCAATCAATTTATATATATTTAATTTAATTTGATTTCAATTAAATCAAATTAAATTAAATTAAATATTAGCATTATTATGGAATAGATATGGAATTTAAGGCAAATGGTGTGCGTAAAAAGATGAATTTTAGGTTTTTTCTATTTATGGTGGTAATGGCTTCTTTCTCTTCCTCCATACTGTTATTAGCACTATCAGATAAACTTGCACCAAGTTATGGCGCCAAGGGTTTAGAGTTGACCAATGTCACATTGACACAAGACCAAAGCAAATACAAGCATTTGGTAGGGCTTGTCAATAATATCGGAAACAACACGGCAAACCAGATAATCATATCAGCCAACTTTTTAGGCGAAGGCAACATATCTTTGGGCAACTTCAGCAAACAGACAGAGCTAAGATCACTAAACCCCAATGAAATCACCCCGTTTGACATACTAATTTTTGACAAAAAAAACAATGAAAAAATAAAAAACTTCAAAGCTGACATTAAATATAATCTTACTGACCATAAAGACAAAAAACTTGACATAGTTGCCAATAATTCTCGATTAGATATGACAGGCTTCTTTTTTATCAACGGGAAAATTAAGAATTCAGGAGACACACATTCCAACAATACGAACGTAATATCAATCTTATATGACAAAAATAAGGAGTTGGTTGGGGTATGGAAGGCACAAACCGAGCCTTACGATATCCCCCCTTCAACAACGGCATCATTTACAATACCAGTAACAGATAAGACTCAATCTTTTCGGATATCTAGCTTCACACTGTTAACCGAATCAAACAATTATTCAGAATTAAAATAGGTATATTCTTGTTACCGTATTTTATTGTTATTTGCTCCGCAATACAACATAATATGTCATATATATTGCCATTCAAGCATTGATAATACAAGTTAAACCAATATTTTTTTGTAAAAGCACAATTTGAAAAAACACAGAACCAATACGGTAAAAAATGCGCTGAATTAGAATTACTAAACAGCATTGTTGCCGATTTATCTAAAAAATTTGTTTTTTTCTTCGTAGTTTAGGCTGCGACAAACACACACAACCGGTTGTAATGGACTTCAATTGGGTTTTTTGCGGCCATTTAAAATATGAAGGCGGCCATTTAAAATATGAAGGCGGCCATATTAACTGCATAAAACCCAGGGCCAAGTGTTGTCAGGTTAGGTATGATTGCTTTCACTCGGTTTTTAGATCCTTTAGAGAGTAGATGTATTTTTCAATCTCTTTGAATCTTTGAACGGAGTTAGCATTTTGCATAACAGGTGCAAAGGTAACATCTGACTTAATTTTATCCAAAACAAGAGAAACCTCCTCTAGGGTAACCCCATGTTTTAAGTCATAATCTATCTGTTTGCAGCAATTTGCAATCGTGCCGTATTTTTTATGTTGCCTTTTTTCCCATATGCTTGCAGTTTCAGAAAGCCCTACGACAAATTTCTTAATAGTTTTTTCAACATGTTCCAAATGCCATTGTTTCATTGGAAAACTGTTTTGTGTCAAAAAAATATCATCATATATACATCATACATATATATAAGTGAAACATAATATCGAAAAAAAGGTTTTTGGTGGTTCTCAATCAATGCAATTTAAACAATTTTAAATCTAGCAAAGTATTGGAATCAAATGAGTAATTTTTTTCCATTGTACCCGTATCCCATTTTAATTATAGAAAACTCCAATCTCAACAGATATCTGGTTATATCCGATATTCATATAGGATTTGAAGATAGGATAAATAGAAAAGGTGTTTTCATTGACCCAAAAAAAAATGTTGATGAACTGATAGAGATATTATCAAATACCATAAACAAAACACAAATTAATAACTTGATAATTTTGGGAGACTTGAAATCTTCCGTAAGTGTTATCACTAAGTCGGAATGGAATAATGTTCCCTATTTTGTTGATTCATTGTCTAAATTATGTAACATATACCTAATTCCTGGAAACCACGACGGCAACATCATTCACCTAGTTTCAAATAATGTTAACCTAATGTCGGCAAAAGGAATGGAAATAAACAACATACTATTAACTCATGGCCACGCGATTCCAACTATCGGAAATAACATAAATAAAATAGTAACTGGACACCTTCATCCAATTTTGATAAAGGAGGGCAATATACTAAATGGTCAAAAGGTATGGATAAAAATCATTCTGAAAAAAAATCAAAAGGTGTCAAAAAACATAACACACAAAAATACAGATAGGCAGATTGAGTTTATAATTATACCCCATTTCAACAAATATCTGAATCACCATATGGATTTCACTATTGAGGATTACTCAAATGGAAAATCAAAACTTCCGCTATTGCATAACCTAATAACAAAAAAACAGTGGAGAATGGAGGAGGTGTTTGTCATCTCACTTGAGGGCGCATTAATTGGATCGGAAAAAGAATTGAATAAAATATTGTAAACATGATGCTGCTCTGTAAAACAAAAAAAGGATATTAGCGAAAAACAATATATGCCCCTTTGCCTATTTTGTGTGTAATTATCCCCCCTCTCTTACACACACAGAGAGAGATACATAGAGACAACAAGCCCCTTGTTTCATGTCAAAAGTCAATGGGGCATGATACACGAAACAATGAAAACAATTTTTCAAAGGTAAAAGAAACTGAATATTTAGTTGCCTATGGGATTGGTTGTGGGGGAGTTGCTTTGTATCCATTCTATGGTTTTAACAAACGAAATGGCACTTTCAACTGTCGTTAAAACCGGAATACCCATTTCAACTGCTTTCCTACGAATAAGATATTCATCATATAGCATTCCAACATATTTTTCGATAGTAGATGTAGAAGGAATGTTTATTATAAAATCTATTTTTTTATTGGTTAAAAGATTAAGAATATTTGGCTGTCTTTCAGGCTCGCTTATTTTATAGACAAGGCCAACATTCTCAATTCCGGATTTCTCCAAGAATTCCGCAGTATGCTCTGTTGCGAGAATTTGGTATTTCATCAGTGAAATGGTTGAAATTAGCGGGAGAAGTTTTTCTTTGTTTTTGATACCACCCACTGTAACTAATGCAGAACCCTTTAGCGGCAGTGTATAACCAGCTGCAATGTATGCTTTGGATAACGCATCATAAAACGTATTTCCGAAACAAGCAACCTCACCGGTAGACTGCATTTCCACACCCAATAAAATATCCGCACCCTCAAGTTGCATAAAAGAAAATTGCGGAACTTTTATTCCAAACCCCGATTTCTTAAGCCAATGATCGTTGTCGATAGAAGGTAATTTAATTCCCAAAATGGACTTGGCAGAAAGATCTATCAGATTTATTCCAAAAAACTTTGAAACAAAAGGCATGGAGCGTGATGCGCGGACATTTGCTTCGATTACGTAAACCTCATCATCTTTAACTAAATATTGGATGTTTAAAGGACCTTTTACGTGTAAGGACTTGCCAATTTTAACCGTATAGTCCATAATGGTGTCAATAGTTTTCCTATTCAATCTCCAGGGTGGGATGCACATTACAGCATCACCAGAATGGATTCCAGCATTATCGACATGTTCAATAATAGAACCGATTACAATCTTGTCAGGATTTCCAACCGCATCTACCTCCACCTCAGACGCATTTTCCAAGAATTTACTTATTACAATAGGATAGTCTGGGCTAACGATAGAAGCTTCTTTAACAAATTGCTCTAATTGATCCTCATTCCAAACCACCTTCATTGCAGCCCCGCTAAGTACATAAGATGGTCTAACAAGCATTGGATATCCAGCATCCGATGCAAAGTTTTTGGCCTGTTCCAAATTAGTGAATATTTTCCAAGGTGGCTGTTTTATTAAAAGCGAGTCTAAAAGATTACTAAACTTTGAGCGATCCTCAGCGTTATCAACGTCCTGGCTTGACGTTCCCAGTATATTTATGTCATTCACACTCAATTTAGAAACAAGGTTATTTGCGCTCTGTCCTCCTACGCATGTGATTAAACCAAACGGTTTTTCTTTATCGCATATATCCAATACTCGCTCAAGTGTTAGCTCCTCAAAGAACAACCTATCGGGAACATCATAGTCGGTAGAAACAGTTTCGGGATTACAGTTAATAATTGAGATGTTTTTTACCCCGTTTTCCCTAAGACCATATACCATATTTACAGTGCCCCAATCAAACTCTACACTGCTGCCTATTCTATAAGGACCAGCACCTAAAACTATAACACCATTTCCATTAACATTGCCTGCCTCATATGAAATATCGTCATACTCACCACCGTATGTGAGGTACAAATAATTTGTTTTTGCAGGCCATTCGGCAGCCAATGTATCTATTTGTTTGATTACAGGAACAATCCCAAACTTTTTTCTAAGCTCCCTTACCTGATGTTCTTGCAAACTGAAACATCTGCCTATTTGCTTATCTGAAAATCCTAATTTTTTGGCTTCTGAAATCAGGGAAACGTCAAATTTTGATTTTTTTAGTTTACTTTCTTCATCTATGATGTTTTTTATTTTCATTAAAAACCAGGGATCAATGGAGGACAGTTTATTAATCTTGTCAATACTTAATCCAAATTTAATGGCTTTTACAACATTAAATATAATTTCATCGTCTGGATGAATTAAAGAGTATTCAATTTTCTCGATCTCCTGGTTATCGATTGGACCGTCATCACGGGTATTGTTACCCACATCCATTTCAATAATACCGCTGTTTGCGACCAAACCATCTCTACCTATCTCACACATCCTGATTGCTTTCTGAATGACTTCTTCAAAGTTTTTTCCAATTGCCATAACCTCTCCGACCGATTTCATGGTAGTTCCAAGTCTTCGTTTTACTAATTCAAATTTCCTGAAATCCCATCTTGGCATTTTAAGGACCATATAGTCCAAAGACGGCTCAAAACATGCCGAGGTAACTTTAGTAATTTTGTTGATAAGTTCAGGTAGCGAATATCCAAGACCAATCTTTGCAGCCATATAGGCCAACGGATACCCTGTAGCCTTACTCGCTAATGCAGATGACCTTGATAGTCTTGCGTTTATTTCGATTGCACAGTATTCATCCGACAGAGGATTCAAACCAAATTGGATGTTGCATTCTCCGACTATCTCACAATAAGAAGTTGCCCTTAATGCGGCATCCCGTAGCATGTGGTATTCATGATTATCTAGGGTCTGTGACGGAGCTACAACAATGTTATCCCCGGTATGGACTTTCATGCCTAAGACATTTTCCATGTTACAAACAATAACGCTGTTACCTTCGAAATCCCTCATTACTTCGTATTCAATTTGCTTCCAATCCCCAACGTATCTTTCAATAAGGACCTGTTTAACCATGCTTAAGGAGAGGCCCCTCTGCACAATTTCATGCAAATCATATTCGTTATAGGCAACCCCTCCGCCTCTGCCTCCCAGAGTGTATGCAACACGAATAATCACAGGGAATCCTATATCTTGGGATATTTTAAGGGCGTCATCATATGAATACGCAGGAGCGCTTTTTAGGACAGGCACGTTACTATCTATCATTGCGTCTTTGAATTTCTGTCGGTCCTCGGTTATTTTTATGCCATCTATAGACGTATTTAGGATATTTACGCCATATTTTTTTAATACATTGTTTTCATATAATTCAACTCCACAATTGAGTGCAGTTTGACCTCCAAAACTCAACATTATAGAGTCGGGTCGTTCTATTTCAATTATTTTTTCTACGAAGTTTCGGTTTATTGGTAATAGATAAACCTTATCCGCAAATTTTTGGTCAGTTTGGATAGTGGCAATGTTTGGATTGATCAGTACACTTGATATCCCTTCCTCTTTGAGAGCCTTTAGGCATTGAGAACCAGAGTAGTCAAATTAGCGGCTAGATGTCAAATCTAGCTTTCGCCTGCTTCTCCGATTTTTATTGCCCCGCTACCCAATACTAAAACCTTTTTAATATTATTATTTTTTGGCATCTCACATCATCACAAATATCAGTTTACAAGAACAATAGCATATTTGATCTAAAATCATTCCTTTTTTTTATTAATTTTATTTCCGTTATTTAAAACTAGGTCTTTAAACCTATTGAATACAAACATGCAATCGTATGGTCCAGGAGATGCTTCAGGGTGAAATTGAACAGCGATTACGGGTTTAGATTTATGCCTAATGCCTTCAACGGTTTTATCATCAATGTTTTGAAACCATAATGCAAATTCAGTATTATTCAAACTTTCCAATTCGACGCCATATCCATGATTTTGGCTGGTGATATAGGAGTGGTGCGAGTCCACATCAATACATGTTTTATTTTGGCCTCGATGGCCAAATTTCAATTTTTGTGTTTTTGCCCCACCAGCTAATGCAAGTATTTGATGCCCTAAACATATTCCCATAGTAGGTAAAGAATTTTCAATCATTCTAGAGGCGGTGTTTATTGTTTCTTTACAAATAACAGGATCACCCGGTCCATTACTTATGACAATACCTTTAGGATTATAAGACATTATTTGCCCATAATTTGCATTCCAAGGAAGCCTCACAACCCTAAAGCCCATTTTTACCAAGTTTCTTATAATACTAAATTTTGTTCCTGTGTCAATCAGAGCAATTAATGGATCGGAGCTTTTTCCATAAAATTTATGATCCGCAATAGAGACTTCATTCATAAAATTATGCGAATCATAATCAACAACTTCCTGATCTTTGGTTATGGACTTGTCGTAATTTTCAATTACTAGTTTGCCATTCATTACCCCTTCACTTCGAATTTTTTTTGTTAATTCTCTAGTATCAACCCCATAGATGCCTGGAACTTTTTGTTGGTATAGCCATTCATCTAATGTTTTATCACAAGTCCAATGACTGGAGACAGTGGATAGATTGTTGACTACAAGCCCTGAAGTTTGTATCTCACCAGATTCAAAATATTTTGGCAGGCCGTATTCATCTAAAATTGATTCGGAAGGGACGCCGTAATTTCCAATTGATGGGTAGGTAAAACAAAGAATTTGGCCCCTGTAGGAAGGATCAGTCAATGTTTCGGTGTATCCGACCATCCCAGTGTTAAAAACTATTTCCCCAGTAACAGTTTTAGGATACCCAAATCCAATTCCATTGAACATGGTTCCATCTTCTAGTAATAATTTTGCCCCATATCCAACATATTTACTTAAAAGAGTCGGAATTTTTATCCCTTAAACCTCAAAAACAACATCATTTATAAATTTTTGTATAAGACAAACAACTGATTATACAAAGATAAAACAGATAGAATATATTCGATAAAAAAAATATGGGCAGATGGTGAAACCATTGGCCAGAAATTGGCTATAAAACCATCAAAAACAATACTCAACATCATTTATCATAATGATAAACCCTATTCCTCCATCTTATGACCCCTTTATTTTCAGAAGAAACTATTGACCAAATAAAAGAAAAAGATACCATAAAGCAGCCTATTGGGGTTCCCAAAAAATACTTCATCTTGTGTGTTTTTGCTTTTTTTAGTTGATAAAAATTAGTCAAATAAATCATGAGGACGTTCAGAGTGCTGAATGAAAATAATAAGATAAACGAAAAGTCATTAATGCCGTTATTTATCAACATGTTCATAAATGTGTAAGCCAAAACCACAAAAGGAAAGAACATTAAAAAAAATATACCCACCGTAAGGAAAATCGAATTTATTTTGTTTGTAAAATATAAAGGAATAATCAATCTTTTCAAGGAATTCCAAAGAGTATGAAAATCTCGGGCCCAGTATGCACTTATTATGTCTTCTCCCCTAAACATCTTTAATCGGAATCCGCATTCTTTAATTTTTTTCCCTAACGCACCGTCTTCTACGATTTCAGATTTGACAATTTTGTGCGTTCCTATTTCTTCGTATATAGTTTTTGACATTATGAAAAAACTTCCAAAAAGATACCCCAATTTTATTTTTGGGTCATTGACTCGAACGGGCGAATATCTGGAAAACATAAATATAGAAAGAATCGGCAACACCATTTTAACAATAAAAGTTGGGTAGATCAAATTTGGAACAGCCGTTAATACATCTAACTCTTCGTCCAACAAAGTAAATAGCGAATCCTGAATACTATTGGGAGAATGAACCGTATCAGCATCAGTAAAAAGCAAATAATTGCCTTTAGAATATTTATATCCTATATAGCATGGCCAGTTTTTTCCAACCCATCCCTCGGGTTTTTTTCCTGCTTTGATTATTCTTATTTTGCCAGTATGGGCTAAAGATTGAATTTTTTCAATAGTTTTGTCAGAGGAGTCATCATCTATAACAATTATCTCATAATTAGAGTGTTTTTGGTTTAATAGGCTAGAAAGACATGTCCTAATTAACTTTTCTTCGTTTCTCGCTGGAATTATTACGCTAACAAAAGAACTTTTTGTTTCAGTATCATTTGGCTTTAAAAGCCTAGGAGAAAACCTGAAGGAATTTCTTAATATTAAAAACAAGTGTACCCATATTCCCAAAGAACCGACAGTTAAAATGGATAAAACAATAATGAAGACTAATTCGAAATTTATCATAATTTCAAGTTTACAAAGCAATATAAATACACTATAGAACTAGAAGTTTTTTTAGTAAACATTTTTATGCAAAACTTTTGCATTATTTTTTATTATGTTAAAAAAAATGATCAATACTCAAAACATATTGAAAATTTATTTGCTAATATTAACAACTATATTTCTAACTCAATATAATTTGAGTGAGTCATCCTTTGCCCAAAATTCAAACGAAATTTTTGATCTTAAAACAGATTCCCCTGAAAATAGTGAAAAAACAATAACCAAACCGACTCTTGGGACTCAAAAAACAGCTACACCAGAGACAGCAACTGCCGTACCCGATGTTACTTCCAATATCTCATTAATAATAACACCTGATATAGTCAATCCCCTAGCCAATGAAGATCCTACTTCATCTAACGCCATATCTAAAATACCTACTGTAGGCAACACAACAACAAATGACATAAAAGACAAAGTATCAACTAATGACAATCAGAATAATAATAATAATACAAATGATTCGGATGTGATAACACCTTCCAATACAAATATAGCTGATTCCAGAAACTATGTAATCACAACCCCAACAACAGCAGCGGCCAAC
>JBBJMN010000005.1:0-46845 GCA_037720485.1 Candidatus Nitrosocosmicus sp. | reverse complement strand
ATCATAACAAGCTATAGTTCTATCGAATTTTGGGATAGGCTCTTAGTTTGAATTTGCCGAGCGTATTTGCCTTAGTGTGGAAGGAATATACAGTATAGCGCTGTTTGTGTGAAATCCACTAGCCACCTCGATTATTGTCGGCAATAGCCTTGCTCCGCCGCGTGTCAACCTGATGATGCCCATCCGAAGCCACTAATGCAGTTATTCTATTTGTGGGTGGATATGTGCTGCAGGGCGCTCTTATATGCACTAGCATAATGTCGATACTGCGCATAAGATAAAGGAGACTGGCAGCATCTGAATAGCTTTATGAGCATTGCCATTTTATTTATTTTTGCTATGAACTTGTCGCATAAATTTGCTCCTGCCATAAATAACGTTATGTGGTATCAGATATCTTTGCCAAGAAGTCCTTGTTAAAGCAATACCTGATAAAGATAAATTGATATAATACGGATTAATTGAGATGGTACTTTATAGTGTAATTATTGGTGGAGGCGAGGTACCGTTTGATTCAAAGACAGGGACGCCCATGTCTTTTCCACTGTGGGATTCAACGCTCTTGGAAGTAAAAGAGGCCAAGTCCTTTACCGTGAAATGACTTTGTTGTTAGGCTACTTAATCACTGTAATTTTGTTGATAAATATTATATTGTATGCTAAAAACTCGCAAAATTTCTATGGCATTAATTAATTTATATAAATATTACGGTTTTTGAATTGATTATCTATAAAAAATGTTTATAATGCAATAATTAAGTCGCTAAGGAGATGGATTCCTTACTTCCATATTTGCGAAAGATTTCATTATATTTTTCAACCTTTTCTTTTATGATGTTTCCACTATTGTCGTATATTTTTGTAAAATTTGCCCTCATTGCTAGATTGCCTTCTATGTCAAAAAGTCTCACACTATAACTGTTTTTACCATCTGCCCTTGGCTCCTGAATAAATTTAGCTTCTTTGACTTTTTCAATATTTAGATGAATGTGCCAAGGTCCATTTTCATCACCAATTGTTGCCCATTTGTCCCTTATCTTAAAAGGCATTCCTTTTTCAATTCTCGCTTCGCATATTCCACTTCCACTGTTTATTGATAATAGAGTGTCGTCACAGTCAAGAATATCGGAAATTAAATCATTGAACGGTTCATTGTTGCGCATATGCTCTTTTCTTTACTTTTTTCTTTATTATCATTTGTGTGTCAAAAAATTGGAGATAAACAATTCAACAGTTGTAAAGTTGATGTTATAGTATATTTGCTAAGGATGATGAATTAATAAATGGAGAAAGTGGATTTGTTATGCCTTCTCCGTCTCAGTCAGTCCTTATTGCAGGATCTTCAGTGGGTCTCATATCAAATGTGATTGCAGAAGACGCGCATGCACCACTAAAACTGAATTTCATATGGAGTGAAGCAGTTAATTGTGCGAAAGAGTTTTTTAATTGAAATAGAAAATGCGTTTATAATTAAATGGTTTTTTATAAATGAAAAAATAACAATGATTGCATAAAGAAATAGAACATCGATTCTAATTCCTATTTAAAAAATTCTGTTTTCTTTATCATGATATTTGCAGTCAATAGATATAAAACCCAAGCCAGTACCGTTGTTGTTAAAGATATTTGGGAGGGATCAATTCTGATATAAACAAAGACCAAATATGTAGAAATAAATTTTGTAGATAATTTTGCTATTTCTGAGAAACCCAGAGTAGTCAGGAGCTTGATGGACTCTAGTTTTATTTTTTTGTTTATTTTTGGTTCCATCGGGATTTTGATATCTTTTTTTATTGTCCATAAAAAATAAAACAATAAATGTTAAATTAAAGATCGCAAAATCTGCAATCAATGATACAAGTGAAATCAAAAGATAATTAGCATGATAAATCAGTGAGGCATTTGATACAATTATAACATCTAATACTGCTGTGATAATAGCTGCAAGTATTATATCCTTGTTGAATCGAATAACGCCATCATATTTGCCATAAAAATCTTTTACAAGCCGAAGTTTATTCATAGTGCAAAAATACTAACCAAGAGCAGATATGTTTTATTGTGCTTCATATGCATAACAATGGTCAAGTCACGTCTTTGGTTTGCCATGAGGGGTAGAGTTTTTAATTAATCCTCATTGTTTTCGCGTTTGTGCTTCTTATTCCAAGTTCTTTGATTGGTAATAATGACTATTTTGTCACACCTAATGATGTTGCATATAGTCAATCAAATACAAGCCACATAAAGCCAAATGTTGCAAATTTGACAAATATGCTAGTAGATATGCCAACAGAAAAAGTCCGTGTTGGGGACATAGATATCGCATACAGGATGTTTGGTAACGGTGAAGCCATTTTGCTTATCAGTGGTGCTTCTGCCGGTATAGGTGGTTGGGACCCTTCAACCCTAAGAGTCTTTCCTCAAACCACACAGTAATTGTATTTGATGGCCGTGGAGCTGGGAATACCTCAATGGGTTTTAATCCATTCTCCATTAAACAACTCGCAAACGATATCGCTGGTTTGCTTGATGCTCTGAAAATACAAAAGACAAGTGTCCTTGGATATTCTCTAGGCGGGCACATAGCCCAACAATTTGCGATTGAATATCCCGATAGGTTAATGGTCTTGTACTTGTTGCTACAACGTATGGCGGAAAAGACAGTATACCTTAGCCACCTCAGGTGATAAAGATGCAGTCCGAAATTGTAAACAAAACCCTAAATGGCATTCCTATCACAGAAAAGGAAATAGAATCTCTCATGTCCTTCTCGCTCGGATCGGAATGGATTAGAATGCATCCAGAGTCCATTGAGAATATCCCAGATGCTCAGGATTTCTTTGCAATTGTTTCCCCACATACCGTAAAGCAGCAGTTTGATATGGGAATGGATTGGGAGGCAACAAACTGGAATGGCGCATGTGATGATCTTGCCAAAATAGCCAAACCTACGTTGGCCATAACCGGCACGGATGATGACACCTACATGCCGCATGCAAATTCTTTAATCATTGCAGAAAAAATACTGGGCACTTGGCTTGTGCAGATCAAAGATGCTGGTCACGCAGTAATGTCACAATATCCCGAAAAAATCAACAAGACTCTGCCAACATTTCTATCTGCCACCACTTCCACCATCACTACTGCCAAACCTGGCTAATTCGTTCATTGACTGGATAGGAAGTTTCAAGTCGATACCTTAACAAGTTTTACCCCAATATAGTGAGACAAGGATAATTGAGGTGTGGCTATGTTGCCAAGCATGTTTGCTCCTGGTAACATTCTTTTTTGTACTGTCCTTCTAAACCTTACTTCAAGACCTTAAATCATTCTTTGTTTTCTTGGTGATTATCAATATAAAAATCAAAGATTTAGAATCGTAATATATATTACTAAACACTAAGCCATGATGCTTTGAGCATGACTAGGTGAATATATTTAAAAGTTAAATAAGTGAAACTATTTGCTGCGTGTGTCATACCCAATATTGACCCTATTCTGCAATATATCGATTATGCCGAGAATATGTCACAATATATACATATTATCGTTAGAACAAGACTGTACATATAATGATGGAAATAAGGGGGTGAGAAGCTTAGCCAATAAGGCTAGTTCGCAATCTATTTCATTAGTGTTTTATCAAGGCAATCTTTAATTCCTATCCGCACATGTTGAGAAATTGTGTTCCATCAATTTGAGACAAAATGCATACAAAACGTAAAATAAAGGTATAACACTTATTGATGATGCATTAATAATAGGTTATCATGGGATGGATAAGAGTATGCGAAGAAAATTCTTTAAATGATGGCGACCTTAAGGAATTTGATCACAATGATGCAAAGATCCTAATAGCCCGATTAAAAGACAAAATCTATCTGCTGATAGGATATGCACTCATGCGCATGCTGACCTTTCGACAGGATTTCTAAACGAGGCAGAAAAAACCGTTACCTGCCCACTGCACAGTTCTGATTTTAAATTAGAAGACGGCGTACCACAAAGCCCACCTGCAGAGACACCTTTAAGAACATATGGTGTCAAAACCGAGGATAATGGTGTTTATGTGCTCATCGAATAATCTTTTACCCACCTGAAATATGGGGCATTTAAAAGTCATTAGTAATGGATTTGGGTATTAGCATATCGAAATAACGATACGAGTGTATTTTTATTCGGTATTAGAAGTTAATCGAACTAAAACCCATTAATGATTTTGAGTGAACCCCTTTGACTACACCCGGCTTTAGTGGGGGTTAATTGATCTGGCTTTGAGTTGAGCTTTATTATTCAAAAGCAATGGCATTAAGGAAAACAATACGCATGATATGGAAAATAGCAACAATATTATCCAATTCAATTGGGATGCCATTAAAGCGCAAAGCCGAATATACTCCAAATTACCTATTCCTAAATCATGCTTGTTGAAATGGTGGAGTTTCAAACTATGTGGTTAATCCATGTGAAAAAAATGCTTTGAGCATGCCAATAAGATGGGAATTGAATTATATTTCATTCAGCGCAATCATATACAATATACTTGTTGTTACCTTATTCTAAAATATATTTTTAATTTTTTGAAATTTGCTAGGGATGAAACGTTACTATATGGTTTATCACTATGTCAAAACTGCGCAAAATTGCGTAATTGCGTATGGCAAAACAAAAAGAAGGCTTGCCTATGCGCCTGGCTTCAACGGTATGCTAAATGCCTCCAAAAGGTTTGGGTGGACTTGCGTATGAGCAATCACCATTACATCCATCGGTGAAGCCTTACCTCTGACTGAATCATTGAGTTGTAACAGGCCATTTTCAAGGTTTGAGACCGAACCTGCTGAATCGTTATTTGATGTCATCGGCTTCAGTTCATTGTTAAATATTTCCAATGCTTTTGCGGCTAATCCTTGAGCGCTTTGATAATCTGCAACATTTGCCAATGAATAATTATTGCTCGTTTTGTTTTTGCCATTCATCATTGTATAGGAAGACGTATTCATCGGGTCCATTCCAACGGTAATATTATCGTCATCCGTCATCATGTTGGACATGGGCATTGAAGATTTGTCACTTTGCATTGCCATATTTGATATGTCGGTCATATCAAAACCAACATTATAAGCGTTACCATAACTCCTTAACACACTGTCAACAAGTTCCGCAACTCTTAACGGTTGTTTTGTTGTGTTGTCGTTGTCTTTTTTTTCACCAAATATGCTTGACATAAGCCATGCAAAAGGATCCGAAAATCCCGGGTCCGCTTTTTGTTCTCTTATTGTCATTGCCATGATTTCGTTTACTTTTGTGTCAACGTTTGCCACCATTTGGTTCACCTGCTGCTGCTGTTCACCTGCTGCTGCTGTGGAAGGTGATGTGATGTTCTGTAATGTTTTTACAGTTTTTGTAATCTCTTCGGCTGTTTTCTGATCTTTCCCTGCAATTTCACCCATAAGGTTCCAAACATAAATACTGGCTGCCTTATTGGCATGTCCTTGAGCAAGTGTTATGTTATTGTTGGCCATGTTTGCCTGAACCAGCTTAAACTCTGTGAGAAACTGATCCATAGTTGCCATGAAGGATGCATAGTCATTTGGAGTAAAACTATGGCCATATGCCTTGGGAAAAAAAGTATTGTTAATGCCTGCGGCATTCAAATGGATGGGGCTAAACAGGGTGACTGTGACAAGCGCAATATAGAAAACCTGCTCCTTTAACATAGTTATAGTATAGTGAATAGGATATTAGTATCTTATTGGATAAACTTGATCAGTATATCCTGGACCTAAATTTAGGTTGTGTAAACCTACATTCTACTTTTGGAATAACTGTATCCTTATATGGGGCATCTATGGCCAATATGTCACAAAAACAAATAAAATTAAAGTTTCTTTAAATTATATTTGATCTATTAAAAGAGGATATGGGGATGATAATGGATACAGACGGGGATACAAACGGCCATATGGAGAATGACAGAAGTGATGTCAGTTCGCCAGTTGGAAATGACGTTATTTTCGACTTGCACACACTGTTATAACAAAGGCGATATTTGCTTTGGAATGTCCTGCATGAACGCTACAAATTCAACACATCCATCAAAAGAGGTCAAAATTTTCTGCTCAAGCACATTGATTCCAAACTTTCCCTTATTGTGGTGTATGCGGATTTAGTTGGCTCAACAAGGATGTGTATGGAACTATCGGTAGAAAAGATGGTCAGGGTAATAAAAGCATTTTCGCATGAATTGTCTTCAGTTGTTAAAAACTATGAGGAATTTGTCTTAAAATATGTAGATGGTGGAGTTATTGCGTTTTTTCCAATCGGTTTTAACAAATATCTTGCTTGTGATAAATCTTTTCGATGTGCAAAATCCAATGATTAATGTAATAGAAGATGGCATAAATCCTATTTTTGAAAAAGATGGCTATCCAAAATTAGCTGCTAAAATAAGCATGGACGAAGGTGAAAATGTGGCTATTCAATATGGATTTGATAAAAGCGCCCCAATAGATTTGATCGGGTATCCCATGAGCGTGGCAGCAAAAATGAATTCTTTGACTGGGCCTAACAAAATATCAGTTGGAAACAACATATTCAAATTCCTTCACCCCTCCACACAAACAGAATTTCACCCGGTTCCTTTAGATGAAAAAGAATGGAAATATGTGGATCATAAAAACAATTCGCTTTACAGAGTTTATACGACATAATATCTTTCAATAAAAATTGATATTGGCCATATAACAAATACTTTTTTTATGAACAGTCCCTTTAAGATTGGTTTAACGCAAACCAACGAAACGAAACCTGATATTTTCTAACCTTGGTTTAGCGGATTTGTTAAAAGATGCGTCAAGAATCTGAACCCAAAATAGGCGTGATTTGTTTTAAGATATCCACATGGATTATCGCACACTTACCGCTGAAACGGTGTGTATTACCCGACTAATGCAAATGATTAAGACAAATATTACATTTAGGAATAATTTATTTGAATCGTGTCTGATTTTGGTGTTGGTGTGACATTCTATGCATGAGTTATATTGGGAAATAACAGGATCTCTTTTGGGGGTGCCAATTTTGGGATTAGTATCTACGATGGCTAAATTTTGGGTTTAGCCCTGTATCGGTATTTCAAATGCAAAGTAGGGTGAAACTGTATACTAAATCATCTGAACACATTTACCTGTCCTGCCCATACACCCCTGGGTCCACTAACTAGTGGACTCCTATTCTTGATGTAAATTGTTAATCTGATTAAAGAAAATACGAATGAAGAAAAGGCCTTGCAATAATTCAGTTTAGATGATGCGATTTATACTGATATGCGACAATAACGTATAATCGAGCAATTCTCCATTTCTAACCCTTCTCACATTCATAGCCTACATCAAATTCAACATCTTCATGCCTAAAATATGTTAAACCAAGTGTGGATAAAACACATGTTGGATTTGTGAATTCTGTTACATCTAACGAGCCTATATAGGCACCGCTAAACTGGATGTACTAGATAACCGGGATGGTAAAAAAAACTCAAAGCTCAAAGAAAAAATGCGGATGAGGTGGATTTGCTATTTATGTCTGCGGTGACTATTATGGCGCATCGAGATCTTTAACCTTTGTGTCAATAGTGTATGTTACGGCAAATGGCTCTCCTGTTGTCTTATGAAAAACTAGTGCATTTCCTGCAAAATCAAATGAACCGGAACTTATGCCTGTACCGTTAATTTCTATCGGAACATCAACCAAATCGCAAAGATGGGTAATGGCTATACTGTTGTTCCCTGGCAATACCGCATGGTATGGCTCACCATGAGTTGAATTAGGCTTTTGTTGCAGGACATAGGTATGGAGAATTTCTACTTCTATTGGTTTACTTGAAGTAAACGTTACTGTCCCAGAATATACCTTTCCGTCATCCCTTAGTGGAAGTGCAAATACTACCTCATGTGGTGGTTGCCCTGGATGCCTAACAGGCGCGGGTTTTGACAATGATGTATTTTGAATTGTTATTTCCGCACGTTCTTGATTTGACAAATTAGTTGTTGTTTGGTTTTCTTTATTGCTGCCCGTATCAACTGACGTTTGAGCAAAAACCTGAGATAATCCTAGTGAGGATATTTCCATAACGGCTAAAAGGGTGGTCAATAGCAATGTCTTTTTCAATTGCATTGAATTGTAATTATTAAAGATATTAAAAAGTTTTTTCGGATCATCAAACAATTAGAATAGGGATACCTCAATGGATTATTTGGTAAACACATGGCTTTCTACCACTGCTAAAGCCAAGAAAAACTACGAGATTGGGCCCCTATTCTGAAACCGGGGGATGGAATAAATCTGAATTATCATCTTATATAACAAATCAGACAAAACCTAAATTCTAAATACTACACATATTGTTTTGCCCATTTAATCGCTTGTTACACTAACTATATGCCATCAAGAATATCTTTTCAATAGATTCATTGCAGTATTTTTAGCATCCAACGCAAACTGATCGACGGGATTGATTTGCAATGCTTTATTGAAATTGTTAATCGCTTCATTATATTTTTGAATTTTCATAAACACAATGCCTTTATTAATTAAAGGCGCTAAATGTTTGGAATCAATCTCTATGGATTTATCAAAAGCCGAAAGAGCTTCGGCATATTGGTTACTATTCATTAAAGCAAGACCCTTCAGATTATAGGCGCGTGAATTGTTGTTGTCCATTGATATGGCTTCATCAAGTTTTTCCAAGGCTTTGTCGTATCGCTGTAGCCTGTAGAGGGACAATGCTTTTTTATTTAATGCATAGGTGAGATCTGGATTCATTTGCAATATTTATCACATGATTCTATTGCCTAAATAAGGATTTATAGATCTTTCCATTAGGATTTATAGTAAATATGTTCCAGTGTATTGTATGCATAGATTGCATATGCGGGTTATGGAAAAACGTGTTTATGCTCAAACACGTTCTGTTCGAGAGCTGAAAAACAGCCGAAATACCTGAGAATAGCAATATTTTTTCCTTTTGTGGTTGAAAAGCCATGTCCTTGATCCGCACTGGAAAATCTAAAAGTAACAATTATTCTATGCAAACTGTTCCTCAATTGTGACATGCCAAATAATGGTTGGTGCTCTATCTCTGCCATTGTAGTTAAGGGGCTAAGAAAATCCTTCAGGCCGCACGTTACACCACCTTGAATCCCGATTTGATTGTGAAAGGGGGCGCGGTCTTAGTATTTGGACCCAACGGTGGAGGAAAAAATTACTGCATGTCAATACCTCTGCATTTTCTTTTTGTAGCGTTTTAGCAAATTCCAAAATGGGAAAAGCGGCAAAGTAACATTAATAACTATAAAATGTTACTAAAAGAAGTATTGAAAGAAGTATTGATCGGGAATGGCGTTAATCATGTTTATAGTATCATGCATTTGGATTTCATGGGTATTCTTTATTACTCAAATAACGGAAACAAACCGCATTTCTTGACCTTAAAGACTCATTTAGAGCCTATCCCAAAATTATCTTTCTGCAGGTGATGATACAGCATGAGAACTGTACCAACCCGAGATAGTTCTCTGCTTTCTTTTCATACCTTGTGTACAGTTTCCTGAATCGGCTATGCCATGAGTTGGTTCTCTGCTTTCTTTTCATACCTTGTGTACAGTTTCCTGAATCGGCCATGCCATGAGTTGGTTCTCTCCACTACCCATCCTCTGGCATGATGTCTTTTTCGATTCGGCATCTTTTGCGTTTCTGTCTTGACCTCCTCTCCTCTTTTTATCTTGTACGGTAAATGCGGCACATATCCTCGGCTGATGATTTCCTGTTTTGCCGTCTTGGAATTGTACGCTTTGTCAAGACATAGGTGCTGTGGTTTTCTTTTCCCGGATAAGTTACGTTTTGTTGGTGGTGATGGTGGTGATGGTGGTGATGATGATCGTTTGATAGTTGTATTATCCACTACATCTGTTACCAGTTTTACATCATGGGTGCTTGCGGAAGATGTGACAACTGAGAGTGGGATTCCTTTTGCATCCGTTAAAATATGCCTTTTTGTGCCCAGTTTGCTTCTTCTGTCAGTGGGATTGTTTCCTGTCATCGCCCCCCCCTAAGGGCGACTTTATGGATATGCTGTCATCAAGTGATTGCCATGTCCACCTGATACCCATCAGATCATCATGAATTTTGAGCAGCCTAATCCACACCTTTTTGAAAATGCCTAACCCGACCCACTCCTGAAACCGTCTGTGACATGTGGAACCAGAGCCATACTCTGCTGCAGGCAGCAACTTCCACTGACATCCGGTTCTTAGGATGTAGAGGACACACCATCAAGTACTTTTCTGAAAGGTACAATTGGCCGGCCCATTGTTTTAGGCGGTTTCTCCCTGGGCAAAATATTTCTAATTTCATCCCATAGTTCACCTGGAATATTGAGTATGGTATGATTGTCCTTTTTATCCCTCCACTTCTGCTGGATACGGGTCACACTTTAGCAGTGATCATAACAAGCTATAATTCTATCGAATTTTGGGATAGGCTCTAAGTTTATCTTAAACCCCCATTTGTAATAGCATATTCAAATTTGTTCCCTATAATATGAATAATAAAGAGGACAAATGATGAAGACTAAGGCAGGCTTTGAGAAAAAGATAGAGAACCGAATTAGAAATTTCCCGCCTTGTATGAAGTTTTTGCAATATCCCCGTTTGGATGGGCTATCGTTTGGTTAGTATCAAAGCCATAATCAAAATATAAAACTAAATGACTTTTTTTGTAGTGCTTTAGAAGCATTTCTGATAGAAGATCAAATACACCCAAAGTGCACTTAAAGCCCAATTTATGCAATGACGTAATATAGCACCACCTTTGTCTCAGTTTAATTATGTGTTTTTAATTTCTTTTACGCCTGCAATTACATTTTTTTAGGAATTTTCACCCATTAAGGTAAGAAATGCAGTGAACAAAAGCAAACCACAATAAACCCCAGAGAGATCAATATTGTAATTCCCGGGATTCGATAAAGAAAGTTGAGAACAGTAATGCCAGGTTTTATTTAATGGATTGTTTTTTAATTAGCAAATCATAGAGTTAAATTACAATTAATGATTTTATTTTGCTATAATGACATGAGATTACTATTTCCATGTCTAATTGTAATTTTGATTCATCAAAACGTCAGCAAAATATGATCCCATACTTGTAGAATAGCATTTTCCGCGCTTTGACTATATACTTATCCGAATAATATAAATCTCAACAGTTGGAAATAGATGTATAATATGTCTTATGTTTCAGATGATCGAAACTATACCGATCCAACTCAATCAGGAATTGGCTCCCCAACGGAGAGAGCAGGGGATCTGACTGGAGAACCCCCTGTAAACGAAGTTACCAATAGAGATGTTGCGTCTAAAATGGCCAATCTTCTTGAGGGATTACAATTTCCAGCAACCAAGGATGAGATAAAGAGCCATATAAACAGAAAGTCCCCATCGATGGGAAATAGAATCAATGATGTATTTGAGGCCGTTCAAAACAACCTTGAAGACGGGATCAAATATGACAGTGTTTATGCGGTAGAGATGGCGGCGGGGTTAGTCGAAAAAAAGGAATAAGAAAAGTCACGCAAAAACTACGGTTTATGGCAAAATAAAAGCTAGACGGTAACCATGTCTGACAATAATAAGAATCCTAATAGAAAAAGCAGATAATTTCGCTATAGCATAATGGAGTGCTCTTACACCTACATTCATTTAATCCTTAATCAAGCGGTTTAAACACCATTTGAACCATAGCGGGCATAATACTGTTTCAGACATATCGCAAACCCCACATGTCCGCAATCATCTGCCTCACAATTCTTGCACCAGGGAATGCAATCTCTGAAAACAACAGTTACATCTTTTAGCATATCGCCATCATAAAAAATTATATATTTGTCTTTCAAAATGTATTTGACTACAATTGGAGAGTCTGCTGATTTGTTATCTTCCGTCGACGATAGCCATTTCATAAAAGCTATTGTTCCAATATCTAAATAAGTAGATGAAATGGGTCTGTCGAGTGTTAGTTTGGATTTTCTAGACAATATTACCTTATCTTTCCTTTCCTAGTGTAACATCTTCAAATACACCATTAAGGGTATCTATTAAACATACCTGAAAAATACTTTATTGGGGTATTGGAAAACATGACGAAAAACACCATATCATCTTTTTTTGCAATGTTAGTGGAATTAGATCATTATATTGGTTGGCATAAAATACAATGTACAAATAATAGTCACAAAACAAACTCCATATTCTTAAATTCGATAGTTGTACAGTAATAGTTATAATATTTTTACTGCAATTAATATTATGAATTTAACAATTGTTATTATCTTTTTTACCACCTTTTATCTTATTGGCACCGGTTTATCATTTGTACCTGTTTATGGTCATGCGAGTCCTATTACTTATAACCCCAAACCCAATCAAATAATTACTACAAAGCAACTGCTTTCGAATGATGTATCCATCACTTTTACAGAGAGTCCCGAACCGAGAGCAAGTAGTTTAAAAGTTATGGGCCCAAATAATGAACGGATAGACAATAATGGTTTACAAGTGTCGGAGTCAAGTAAATCTCTTTCCATTTCACTTGATAAACCCAAAGTAATACCAGGAATTTATACAGTAAATTGGTTAGTTTTATCAAAAGCCGATGGTCACATTACCAAAGGCTCCTATGTATTTTCGTTGGCTGAGAGCGGACAAAACCAAAACCAACAATCAGCCACCAATGCCTCGTCAATGTATTCCAAAAATATTACAGCTGATAATGTTATCTTAAACTTTGATATATCACCATTTAAAGTAGGTAAGAACACATTCAATATCCAAGTTTCACATCTGAATGGTACAGCGGTCGAAAATATCGGGGATGTGTTTTTGGAGTTTAACAACCCTGCTAAAAATTTAGGACCTATTGGTGATGTAATGGATAAGATAGAACCAGGTAAATACACTTCTACAGGGAGCTTCTTAAGTCAAGGAGGTGAATGGGAGATTAAAATAACAGCTCAAAGAATAGGAGAATATGACATAAATCAATTGGTTAATGTGAATATGACCTAGGTTTTTAAATTTTAGAAAAAACCAAACAATTATTATGCATGTTTTAGAAAAGAGAAAAACGATATTGCGAATTACGGATGAATTACATCTATTCTTAGCATAGTTTTTGTTTCTTAACATTTTGATATGATTTAGAGCAAAATCCAATTTTTAATGACAAAATAATGATTCAAAGAAAATCACAGTTCTCTTAAAGTATCTCCCTATGCCTATTGCCCTAATTCCAATTATTATCAGATTTATAGCCTATTTCAATTAAAAACAAGTTTTTTTGAACAGTTACCCAATATAGAATTGCACCCCCCACTTGTAGCCAACAAATCCAAAAAAATGCAATTTTTTCAGAATACAGTTTTAATTTAAAGCTACTTATTTAACCTTGATTCCAAGTCTTCAATTTTTTTTCTGATCTCTTTAATTTCTAGCAAAATCTCGTTCTGTGTTGCAGGAGTTGTAATTGTGTGTTCTATTTGTTTATATGCCTCTTCGGATTTCTTCACAATTACTGCAACAAATATATTGATTACTACAAAAGTTCCAATCATGATAAAACTTATAAAATAAATTACAAATAATGGATTAAAACTCGTTACAGAAGACATTATTTCCACCCAGCCTTCTAATGTTAATATCTGAAACAATGTTAGAATAGACTGCGGTAATGTTCCCCAGTTTTCTGCATCCACACTGCTAAACAAGTTATAGCCGGCAATACCATAAATAAAGAAAATAAGAGACAATAGCAGGAAAACATTTACCATACTCGGTAAAGACTTAATGATTGTCATTACTACAATTGACATCTCCCTATATCGATTTGTCAAACGCACAACTCTTAACAGTCTAATTAATCTGGCTACGGTCGTGTAACCCCCAGAAAGAGGCAAAAGCGATATTACTATAATCGAAAAGTCCATAACATTCCACCCATTTCTGAAATATTTTGACGTATTGGGATATGATGAAAAAATCTTTAATGCGGCTTCAACTATAAAAATGGACAAGACAAACGCGTTAATTAAATTAAACAGTAAAACATAATTTTTTAGTTCAGAAATTGTTTCTAATACCAATACTGCTGCCTGTACTAATATAATCACAGTGATAAAATTATTAAACACACCATGATTGACTAATTTTTTTATCATAGCAGACATATTCTTAACCCTTTGTTTTATTAGGATAATATCCTTAACTCTATTTGGTCTTCTGTTAATATCCAGCTACACGTGATTTGATCTAAACAATAAGCAGTCAATTAGAAATTATGTGTCTTTAATGTTTTCAATTGCCTTAAGTAACGCATCGTTTTCAATTGGCTTTCGAAGAAACAAATTGTTATTTATAATATCACGGTTATTATCAGGGCTAATTTCGCCAGCAGTGAGAAAACAAACTTTCACTTTGTCATCCATTTTTCTTATTTCGCCATAAAGTTCAAAGCCACTCATATGCGGCATTTTGATGTCCAGAATTACCAGGTTGTATATGTTTTTTTTGTATTCTTTTAGTGCATTTAACGGATTACTAAATGCATTAACAATATACCCTTTTTCTTCTAAAACTTTTTTTAGTGTAATGTTGATATCAAGATCATCGTCTACTAACAAAATCCTCTTGATATTGCTGCATTTTGATAATGCAGGATGAACAAACTTTGATAGAATGTTTTTTCTTAATGTAATGTTTTTCTGCCCCTTTGAAATGTTAAAATTATCAAATGATTCCAGAGGTTGTTCGTTAAATATTGGAAGAGTAAAGTAAAAGGTAACGCCCTTTCCGTCTTTATTGTCCTCAAACCACAAATTGCCGCCATGTGATTCAATAATATTCTTAGATATGAAAAGCCCTAAACCGGTCCCACCGAAAGAGCCTGTAGCAAACTTTTCAAACAGTTTTTTCCGTAATTCCGTATTAATGCCAGAACCTTGATCTCGGACACTGATAATAACAAATCTTTGTTTTTTATGTTGGTGGTTGGGTTTTTGATATTGTAAACCATCATTATCATATTCTTCAAATCTTTTTAGATCTATACGAATAAATTTTATGCCCTCCTCTGCCTCACCAATGCTGGATTTATTTGCATTACTCAAAAGATTCGACAGTACTTGGCTGATTCGGGTTTTGTCAGATTCTACAATAATCGGATCATAATCATTTGTTTTATCCCTGGATTTGTATATTATTTTTACGCTAGGTAACAATTCCCCTCCTCCCCTTATGCCGCCATTTTCAAAATCAGAAATAGTGCTCGATACAACATCACAAATATTGAACCTTTCTACCTTTAGGTTCAGGGTGTTGCTTTCTATTTTGATACATCCAAAATATCTTCAGCAAGACGTTGCAGTTTTTTTGCATTTCTGTAAATAACTTCAGCCATCTTTCGATTATCCGAACCTTTGTCATTAGATGAAACTAGCATATCTGATAACCCTATTATGGGTTGAATAGGAGTTCGTAATTCATGAGCGGCCACATTTATAAACTCCTTTTGCATTTTTCCTGATTCTTTCAGCTTTTCATTTTGTACCCTTACGTGTTCATTGCTTTTTTTTAGTTCAACGTTATATTGTAGACTAGATAAAGCAAGAGCTACAATATTTACAAAATAGGCCGCATCCTTGAGTACATGTGCGATATTGTGCGCAGTATCAAAAGATGTTGCAGAGTAGGACATAATTATTTGAGAAAATATATCTAATGTGAGATAACCGACTAGTCCCTTATAGAAAAGATCCTTTCGTTTGTACAATTGCTTTTTATAGAAAAAGAACAAAGCAACTGAAAATAATATAAGAGGAGGAATTTCATAAGGCCTATGCAAAGAGTAATCATCTATTACACTTGCAGGCAAGATCAGGAATAGAGAAGCTAATGCAATTCCGATAGAAAACAATGAGAGAAGTATCAAATAAAACAGTATTCTTTTTTGTAATTTCTTGTTTGCCTTTTTTTGATCAATCTGCTCTTCCTCTGATTGATATGGTTCGCTTTCCCATTTTGACAAACTAGAATATTTTATTATTGCGATTGCCAATAGAGTGCTTAGAAATATCCTTCCAGCAAACCAAGTTTGGGGGATAAAATATTTAATGAACACGGGATCGCTAATTGCAACATAGGAAATTATTACGTGTAGCAAATCAATAAGGGCACTAACAAGAAAGCCTATTCCTATGAAAAGGCTAAAGACATCGTTTAACATACGGGCGCGTGAAATATAATAAAACGACAGAACCACACCAAATACCACTGCAAATAATTCTATGTAGAAATGATGAACGGTGGATGTTATCCAAAGATAAGGATTGGTGGCAAAAAAGGCAATTATTGTTAAAGGGATTGCGGGCAGAATGGTATATTTTAAGATAATTTCATGATTATGAAAAAAAGACGAAGAGTTAGAAGCCAAATGACAACTTCTCTTTTGACACCCATCTCAAGAAAAGCGCATTCCGAGAAAAATACAATAAAAGTGCGATCGACAGTTGAGATAAATAAACCATCAAAACATAAGCCACACTACGAATGTAAGAAAAACCATCAATTGTCATTCTTGATAATGGGTTAGTTATCATGTTATTGGCTATTAATAACACACACATTATCGTAGGATATAACAATTTCTGATGATTTTTATGATTATTGTCAAAATTAATTTGATAGTAATTATCATTAGGTCAATTGTTATGACAAAATTAAATAGTATTATTTTGCAAACAAAGAGCAATAATTCAAATAATTTAAGTTAATGAGGTTAGTAAATTAACATATTTTTTGCGGATAATCCATAAACTCACAAATAAACACCATCAAAAGATGAATCACCAAAAACTCAATGTCTGTGAATGCCGATAGTATCATGTTCTATAACGCAAGATTATTCTGTCACAAATAGCATTCGGTAAATGAAACAACCATCGTAGTAAGGGTCGGCTCCAACTTATCAAAAGGCAACTATTACTGATAATCAATATTACACAATGTTACACTGCGTAACGTTTTTAATTATGTTGTGACTATCTAAATGAATGGAGAGCATAATAAATACTATTAGACAATTGCTTGATGAATTAGAAGAAAAGATACAAAAGATTCCTAATGATCAGCAAATCTACAATTCAAAATTTAAAGACATTGATGCAAACAGTCATGAGGATATCAAAGAGTATGTTAAAGAATTAATTAGGGAAAAAAACAATCTAAAGAAAAAAAAACAATCGTAATAAAGATATCAAATATGATGAATAGGCAAACAAGTCATCAATAACACATATTCACCATTAGGAAAAACTTTGTTTGGCTATACGAATCAAAAGGAAAATAAGGGGTTGGGACAAATAAACTCAAATGAAAGAGGTCCATAACAATAGCGAAACACCGTTTGCCCTTTATATCATACCATATTTTTGCTCCCGATAAATAACGTTGGTTTTATTTATAGTAAGCCGTATGCAGGTATTGCAGCACCATTTATTATTTTTGATTCATCTGAGGAAAGGAACAAAATTACTTTGGACAGGTCTTCTAACTTTATCCATTTTGAAAAGTCCGCATAAGGCATTTCCTTTCTGTTAGATTCTGTATCCAATATTGTGGGCAATACGCAATTTATATTAATATTTGATTTCTTAACTTCCTGGTATGCAGATTCTACAAACCTAATCAACCCCGCCTTTGATGCAGCATAAGCAGAATCATACCCATTGGACACTATACCGGTTTTAGAAGCAATATGAACCAATTTTCCATAATTATTTGTTATCATCAAAGGAATCACGTGTTTGCTAATTAAAAATGCAGATTTTAGGTTAATGCTAATCATCTTATCCCATTCTGATTCGTCTAGCTGTGTAACGCTTTTACCTCCAATGTATGAACCAACTACATTGATTACTACGTGAATTTGGCCATGCCTTTCAACAATATTTGAAATTGATCTCTTTGTTTCGTCATCTCTCGTCACATCTACTTTTGTGAATTCTATTGTGGTGGGTATGTTTAATGGCTGTTCCAACAAATTACCCAGTTCTGTTTTTAACTCCAGCATCTCTTTTTCTGATCTATAGGTAACAACTATTGTTTTAGAATTGTAGTTCAAAAAAGATTTTGTTAAAACTCTTCCTAAAGCGCCTGTCCCTCCTGTTATTACAATAACCTTATTTGAAAAATCATATTTCATATTATCAGTTATCCAATGTAGTGAATTTACTTTTCGTTTTGGTTGTAAAACTTTAATTCGATTGTATTGTTACAAAGACCTCTGCATGGATTGTTTTGATTTTTTTAGGATTTCTGTCTATAATGAATAAAACAGCATGTTGTATGAATAGTCATATTACTAGATGCAAAAAAAAAATTTACAGCCCTATTTCAACAACATCGATCCATATTAGATATAGTTGTAGAAATTTAGCAAAATGGCAAATACCGATTTATTTGTCCCATACATGAAATACCTGTAAAATTAAACCTGAAAAATGGTTTTTAAAAATCTAGTCAATACATATTTAACAAATTGAGGCTATTGTAGCGATTCTATTTTTTTAGAATTGTATAATTTTCTACCAGATACATACAGTCAAGTTATTTTGTTTTTTGAAGACATCTTAAAAGAAGAAAGTCAATTGTAAACTTTGGCAGAGCAATTGATTTATAATTACCATTATGGTATTCACTATGCCATAATCAGATAAAAAATATAGAAACTAAATACTATAATGAAATGTTATTGGTGGGAATTGAGATAAGGAAGTTATCCTTACAGATATGTTTAGACATTTCTCTTATAGCAACATCCTTTTCATTGGCATTGATCATTGACAGTATCCATTGATAATCGTTGGAAACTTTTTTATCATTAATTGTTGATCCCGAAAGATTCGTTATTGCTATCCTTATCTCCTCATAGGCATTAGCAATATCTTCAGGAGATGAAAATTTAATGACCATCTGCTTGAATTTAGATTCAAGATCCTTACGCAACTCTTCTATAGATCTGAACCTGGCCCATGCAATGTAGGAATTGCAATCCAATGCCCCTTGGTGTTGTAAATCCCATTTCATTTTAACAAATTCTGCAAGCTTTGCTTGCAAAAGACTTATTCTGGCATATTTGAATTCGTTTGGATCTTCAGAGCTATATGCATAACAAAGATAATCATGATTTGGCAAAAATCGCTCTGAATCTATCCTTTGGTTTATTTCCCGGGTCAACAATTCCTTATTTCCTGTGTGGACAGCCTCTAATGCCCATCTTCTATACACATCAGCATTTACAACATTATTAAATAAATTAAAGTCATACCCTAATCTGACAACGGCTGAGGTAATAGCAGTATAAACGTCAGATTTATCTATATCGGCAGCAAGACCAGAAATTAATTGATCTACCTTCTTTTTCAATTCATTTCGTAATTCCAAATGTGTATGAAATTGTGCCCATTCTATATGATCTGCAATAAACGGATTGTTACCAAAAGGATCATGGAAATTAATTTTTTTTGTATTTGCAAGGTGTGCCAAGAATACTGAAACATAGGCATACTTTCTATCGTTTCTATCATTTGCATCTTTAGCATAGAGCGAAGGGTTTTTTTCCTCACCCTCACTGAGAATAATTGCAGACATTTGTATTACTTGATAAGGATTCCAGGTAGATAGTGTAAAGTAAATTTTTGTGTAACGCCCCTTTACACCTGTAGCATAAGGAGCCATTTGGTAAGGTCCGTATCCATAACCTAAATCAAAAGGATTGGTCTGATCATCTCTTTCTTTATCAACAAGGTTGTCCTGTCCAGGTTGGTGTACAAATCGCCTATAACCGTCAGCAGGGTCAAATACAATCTTTGTAGAATGCCAAGGTCCCCATGGGTCGTCTGCGAGGCGAACAACAATACCGTTTGTATTGCACAAGTCACAGTTATAAAGCAAAATCCATTTGTCAAGATAATAATTCCACCTAATTGATAACTCTCCAATGCAACTAGCTGAAAACAAAGGTATGGCTGAGGATTCATCTGATTGCCATATTGGCTTGCCTGAGTCATTGTTAAAACCAGCATAGTATCTAATTGATGATAGGTTTGCAATCTCATCTAAAGGCATATAGGCAAGATAAATATCACTTTGACGATATTTTCCGGTACTCCACAAAAGCAGGCCTTTGCCTGTGGTTTTTGGCAATCCCTGAATTTTATCGCTATCAACTATTTGCGCTGAAATATGGATGAATTTGTCGGTGGATAGAGTATAAAGCGAATTTCCAAAATTATACCCCCCATCAGCAGATTTTGCCAAAACTGACCGCCGTGGCAGAATTCTCCTATTTGGATTCAAATCAGTAACAAAAAATACATACATATCATCACCTATAGTAATGCCTTCAATAGGGTGCTCTGCTGTAAGCTGGGAAATATCATCAACAAGCGGAGGACTAGAATTGAAAACAAGTGAAATTCCGTCATACGCACGATCACTTGTTGTATATGCTATGGCATCATAATCAGTTTCATCTTCATTGTAAGGGGCCCCTGGCATAGCTGATTTAGGTAGCCCTTCTGATGGTCCTCTTCTGGTAGTATCACCAAAAAGAAAATAAAGTTTACCATTATATGGAAAAGAAACTCCTAAGTCAGTTCCATATACACTATACTTTGACGATGTTTGATTTAAGGTCTTTTTGTTTGTTTCAGGATCAACATCCCCTGTCAATTGGGATACTTTCCGGGTCCCATATAATTTTGGCGGTCCCGGGTTTCCAACACATAATGGATTATAACTCTCTGCAAAAGTCTTTCGTAAACTAAATTTTTCGCTAAACATCCCGCTTTTTACCTTTTAATTAATTGATTTGCGATGAGAATATAATTGTCTTGATTCATCAAAAGACATTATGCAATATACCTTAATATCTATTGCATCACTTTTACAATCCAAATACAAGGTTTTATACTTTGTTTTATATGTTTTAGACAATGAGTGAAGATATCCAAAACCAAGATAAGGCAATAGAAAAGATTCATCGGGAAGAAAATTTGGATGATAATGAAAATTATTATAATATGGACAGATCGTTAAGCGATAGCGATCCCGATATACAGTAAAATAGTTTCTGCAATAGATTGCACACTAATATAACACAGTAACATAAAATCCAGGAAACCCTATCAAGGGATAAATATTGCTACCTTATGACTAATACCGAACAATGTGCATATTTGACAACGTCTGAAGTCACGCTACCAACCAACATCTTCTTAAAACCTGTTACTCCCCTGCTACCAATCACAATCAAATCAACGTTTTTCGATTCGGCATAGTCCACTATAGTCGCTGCAACAGATGTTTTACCTTCAATAATTTCAGTTTTAAGGTTTTTAGTATCTGCATCGCCATTATTAACAGCATTACTTTGAATAAATTTTTCTTTCACAGCCTTTATCCATTCTTCCGCTTTCTTTTTATCCTCTTCAAATCTTCGGGAACCAAAGGTTGGAGCCAAAACAGTTGAAGATAACAAATAAGGATATTTGTAAAAATTAATTACATGTATTACGATTAGTTGAGATTTATTATTCTTGGCAATCTCAATCGCATCTTCTGCTGCGTCCATTGAAGGTTTTGAGCCATCTATAGCAAGTAGAATTCTAGAAAAACCTTTTTCTTGGTCAGTCGCATTTTCATCCAATTTTATTATATATTTAGTATAATGCTAATAAACTATTGTAATTTATATTATGTAATCTTTCTTGGCCAGCCCATGAGACCAAACGAAAAAAAATATGGATATAAAAAGCCGATATTGTATTTATATGTGCCATCATCAATAAAAAAAATAATTTATCCTATCATTGAATCCAAGGTTCATAAATTAATAACTATTGTTTATTTTGCCTTGTTATAAACAACATTTAGAACCCTGTGATCTAAATAATAAGTTTAGATAAATTTAGTACATCAATGATACTAGATAATGGATCCCAACAGAAAGACGCTGCATGGATAATATTCAATAATGTAATTATAAGGAACTATCAAAGAAATGAGCAGGCCATGTCAATCCTTTTGCATATGCTAATGAGATTAGACGGACCATTAGAACAACAGAAATATACCAAAAAAGGATTTGTTTTCAAATCGAGTTAGAAGAGGTTTATTTAAATTTAGCAACAGGTTTCGTATTTTAGCATTTAATGGTATAATATAAATTATAAAAGGGCCAATGATAATTCAGTCTTTGAGTTTTGGGATTGGATTCAATTATAATTTATTTGCGATTCTTATTGTGTCACATAATAACTTTTAGATTCTAGTCGTTACATGAACTTAATGCCATGAAACTGCATTAATTATAAAACAGGATAAATAATGCATTTTCTCAAATGGATGGTGCGCCAAGTAGAAAACACGCTTAAGTTTCACTTTGGCTATTCAATAACACCTAATACTGTATCCACACCTTTTTTAGTTCTATACCGTCTTCTCTCATCAGCCTAAATTGCAAAGTAGCCTACCGCTATAAAGGAACAATTTTAAATAAACGCACAAAATCATTGCCTCGTCATAAATCAGGAATTACCAAGGAAAATGTTTAAATCAACGGTATGAAATACGCCATAACAAATCACAATCACTTTCTTAATTTTATTTCCAAACATATCGAATATTCTCTAATATTTTATTGGATAATATGAAAAATTTTCAAATATTAATACTTAAATACAATTATAACAACCTATAGGTATACTAATTGATTAGATTACCCTTATCATTCACCAAAAAACTTGGAAATGGGTTGAATAAAGGTAATCACCATATTGCAGATACTGATACGATGGAAAATCCTTTAGCCAGACCTTCGCCTTGGTGGAATGAATTGTATCAGAGAGTTAAATTATTGCCATGGTGGCTAAAGTATAATGCAGGGTATACTAGGGAATCAGAACTAAAGGATAAAATAATCCATCTTGGCTCGCAAATGAATTTAGAAAAAAAATGGGTGAAAAAGATAGTTAGACATGCCGTCTCGGAGTTCTCAAAGAAGGGTCTTGGTCAAGATTATTATGGATATCATAATATAGATCATGAGCTTGAGGCCACATATTTTACGCTGCTTTCAGCTAACACCCACATTAGGCAAAACAACGGAGACAAAATTTCCTTTACTATGGAGGATATAAAATATCTTTTTGTTTCGGCCCTCTTCCATGATTATGACCCAGCAAAACAATTCGATAAACCAAATGAAGAGTCTGTAGAATGGTTTTTAAGAAATGATCCAGAAATAATGAAGTTTATCGATAATATAGGAATTGATATAGATGTTGTGATTGCCATCATATATAGAACTGCATATCCTTTCAAGGGGGACATAGCAAAAAATGCGTTGAAAAGAATTGAGGACTTGCTTTCAATCAAAACCCAATTCAAAGATGAAAAATATAACGAGACAGGTAATGACACAGATACCAGTTCAAAGGGAATAGAGCATTACATACGTCTTGGATGGTTTTTGTCTGTTTGCGAGCGTATGGCGGGATATGCGTTGGGTGACTTTGAATATGCAAATAAATTGGCCAGAAGTAACGCCCATGCGTTAGGTTGGCACCCTTCTGTCATAAACGAGGAGTCTGTGAAATATTTTGACGCCATAAAAGAGGAAAATGAAATGTTATATTTTGTGTTAAAAGGCACACCCGATAAATTAAAAGAGAATTTCTTTAACAATATAGCGTCTTTTCAAAAACTTTACCAAGAGGAAAGGAAAATAAGGAGTTTGACAAAAACGAGGGAAATTAGTTTTATTTGTAAAGTCGAGAACATTACAAATGATCATAACAATGAGAATAGAATATCAAATATTGACCCCGAGGTAAGAAATTGCGTTCTTAATATATATAACAAATTGCCAATCCCGCTAAAGAGAGGAGAACAGCACTTTTTATCTTCGCTTTCCAATCCAAATACAATTCTAATCACACTTAGAATAAAAAAAGGGCGAAAATATCATCACAACCAAAATGACTATGATGACAACAACAAGGGCAATGGTAATGAGGAGGTTAATACCATCAACATTGCAGAAGAGAACAATATCGCATATGAAAATGACGCCATAGTTGGATATGTAAAGGGAGGACCTATTGAAAAACAAAATCTAAGGCGTGGTACATTCGATGAGAATTATGGAAAGAAAAATACGGCATATATGGAATGGATTTGTATAAAGCCAGGTTATTGGGGTTCAACCGGGGGTCACCTCCTTAGAATGAATTTTCTGATTGAAGCAAAAAAGAGAGGCTATTCGTACATAACCGGATACGTACATAGGAATGTGATAACGAAAAGAAGAAGCAAGGGCGAAATCATACAAATAGTGCAGAAATATGATCCAGATAAACTGGATTACTACAGAATTGACTTGAGCGAAATATCAGTCAACGATATAGCCGAAGAAGAGTCAGACGAATTTGCAATGGCAGTTTATCCCTAAGTTTGATTGTCTTTTGTTTCTATAAAACAAAATCCGACAATAAATTGCACGATACTAAACGGGCATACGACAATAGTTTTTTGCATAATTACAATTTTTGGTTATTTTTGTTTAGGCCCCATATACATGTCAATTTAGAAATTTCGTGTCACAACCAATTATGACAAGGGCAGTGTCGTAAGCTATATGATACATCCTAACTATCATTTTCAGATTACCAAATTTCTAAGATAATCATATGGAATCCACATTTGTTTAACAAATATTCATTGTAGAGACAACCACGATTGGATATTTAGGTTGGGTTCCCTTGGTCTTGAATTGTGTCAGAGCACCTGCAGTTACAGCTTACAATATGTTGCATAGAGTGATGATTGCCTTTTTGGCAGTTGTCGCATAATTGCAATTTTGACATAGGTATGCATACCTTTCCACAACAATTAAAGTTATTATAATGGCAGCATCCATAATTCAAAATTGTAGTAATTATTTCAACAGAAAGAAACATCCCAAAAAAATCTAAAATATCACCACAAAAATACTTTTTGCAATTGATTAACACGGTTTAATTTCTAAACAATCATTGAGCGAAAAGTTTATCAATATTTTGATAGGGATGAGACACCAATGTTAAGGTCTCATTTTCCAATTCTACTAGTGCTATTATTGCCATCATTTACCTTTTAACAATAACAGATAAATATATAGTAACAGCAGACAAAATAGACATACAAAAAAATATATCTACAAAAGACATAGCAGATGGAAAAGAGACAACATCGGCACCATAAGAAGTATTGACAATTGTTTGATTCGCCTGCATAAACATGCCTGCGAAAGCAGGGCCAATAGCAGATCCCATGAATCTGAACAGCGTATTAATTCCAAATGATATGCCCATATATTCGAAGGGTGTAGAGGCGGTGTTGATATTGATTTGACCTACATTTAATAATGATAAGCCGGATCCTATTATTGCGAGGTTTACCGCAATTTGTAAAGCATTATAGTGCAATATTAAAATACCGATAAAGCCAACAGTTGTCAGCACGCTGCCAGCCAAAATCACCTTGGAAGATCCAATTTTTGATATTATAAAGCCTGACGTGGGTCCAAATATCAAAGACGTGATGGAGAATGGAAGTGTCATATATGCAACATCTAACGCGTTTCCACCAATGCCTATTGGTAATGGGGTTCTAACCAATAATGGTATTGACTGAAAAATAGCAAATGTAGCTATCCCCCATATTAGAACAATGACATTTGTCAACAATATTGGCTTTAATGTTATTAATTTGAGGTCGATAAGAGGTTTAGGTGATTTCCTTTCAACAACCATAAAGACAAAAATGGATATGATACTTGTTACTAAAAAGGATATTTGAGCTACTGGCGCATTTATTGTATCCGAGGAGTTTCTTTCGGGGTCTACAAGTGTAAGTGCAAGTATGAACGAGGTGATTGCTACAGATAGGACAATAGTGCCCTTTATGTCAAAATCCGAAGCAAAGTTTGAACGAACATTTCTTTTCTGCATATGTTTATTTGTCGTTGGACTCAACAATGAGTCTTTTCCCCTATTTCCAATAGGGGCGTCATGTTCAATATTTACAAAATATTTTATTATACTGGTTACAATAACTGCAAATGGAAGTATAGAGATGAAGGTCATCCTCCATCCAAAAATATGCGTTATGTTACCGCCGACAATTAACCCAAGTATTCCCCCAAAAGCGAACATAGAAGCCAAAGTCCCTTGACTTATTGAAATTTTATCTTTTGGAAACTGGGATTGGACAATGGTGAAGACAATGGGAAAGATTGACATCCCAATTCCTTGAACAATGCGAAACACAATCAGCATAAAAATATTATCAGATAATGCACCACCAATGATACCCGTTATGTAAATTGCTAAAACTATCAAAAGAATCAGCTTTCGTCCATAAATATCTGATAACTTTGACACTATTGTTGTCGATATTAGGGCTGAAATAATAAAAGAAGTAAAAACCCACGAGGATGCACTATAAGTCAAACCAAATTCCTTGATTATATCAGGTATGGCAGGAAGTAGCATTGTTTCAACATACATTACCATAATGGATATTGAGCTAAGAATCAGAAGGAGCCCCCAAGGAGAGTTTGTGGCATTTCCTTGATTTGAATTCATGTTTGGCACACTATTTTTATTGGTTTTATCATTAGGGTCATCTGCCAATGTCTATTCCCCCTATAAAAATAAAAATAACATGTTATAGTTAAAAGCATGTCAATATAAATGCAGTTTCTCATTTTAAGGCGATTTTGTTTGGTTTGATTATACTGACAGTATTCACTAATTAATTGAGATAAACATCAAAAAGGATGCTAAATTAAAGATTAGCGTAACCCACTACCCATAATAACACGATTATGCAGAATTAACACATTAAGGTTTACTCAGATTGATGGATGAAATTCTTTTACCATACAGCTAAAAGTCAAAGTAAAATGGCATACTCTTTATTTTTTTTTATTTTACTTTATATTCGACACTTCAACTACCTCTTTGACTCTGCCAACAACCCCATTCTCCAATAGAACCTTGATTCCATGAGGATGAGATTTGGAGTTGGTCAATATCTCCCTTACCACACCTTCAGTTACATTACCTGTTTTTTGATCAACTTTTTGTATCACTTTTACCCTAGAGCCTCTTTTAATATTATCTCGGAATTTGCCATCCAATATCATTATTAGGGTGAGGTAGGGTAATAAATCTAGATTATGATTGGGAAGGACATAAAACAGACTATCTTTTCCAATTTTGCCCTATTTGCTATTTTGTCTTAGAATGTGTTTCAATACAACAATAAGCATTTATTTTTTTTATAAAACGTTTCCATTTTTCAAGGATTCACAGCTAGCAATTATAAAAAGGCTCAATGAAATTTTCATAAAAATCACTTTAGTTTTAGTTAATAGCTATAAATTGGTAGTTTTTTTACCATTTTTCTCAAATATAAGATTTTTATGTGAATTAAATAGTGAAAGATATAATATATTCTATTTCTATATGATAGATAGGCATATCTTGGAGAATTTAAGACCATTGTCACTTATGGGCATGAGGAAGGCACCAATAGCAATAGGAATATCCATAATTTTTCTTGTGATTATTGATTTGCTTATGACGCGGCAGCTTTTGCCGTACAATGATACTTCAGAAGGTCTGATGTTTATTTTGACCATGTCCATCGGATATGGCATAGGATCAATAATTCTCCTAGAATACGCTCATAATGTGAGTAAAGAGATCAGAGGCAAATCCAGGTTTAGCAATATAATGCATTGTTCAGTCATTATAACCCAGTTTTCCCTATTTGCAATACTACTGGTAATGCTCATCTTTGGCAATCCAGGTCATTATTTTTCTCGCACAGTATTTGCAGTCAGTTCAGTATTTGCTACAATAATTATGGGAATAATATCCTTCAAATTCTTTTCATGGTATAAAGCCAGCAGTTATAAAACACCAATCGTTTTATTTTACGCCATTGCTGCTTTAACACTTGCTTTTTCAATAGGAGAGGATGCAGGTACAAAATTATTTATGGTTAATGTAATACAAGAGAAAACGCCACTTGGAGCCCCTACATCTTCGTCTTTTCTCTATTCTGAATCTGAAGAGTATAATGGTCAAATAGTATACAAGGAGGTAAAACCAGATGTTACTACGCTTTACGTTATACCTGATTTTCACCTTGAGTTGTATAATTATCTAAATTCCATAGTCCTTCCCATAGGATTTGTATTTAGGTGGATAGCTTCCACCATGCTCTTGCGTAACATATATCAAAGAATAACCAAACTGCCACTTTCGCTTTGGATTATACTTTTCCTTCCCCTGGTATTTTACTTGATTGGAAAAATGCCGGGGTTTTTTTCAGGCGAAAGCTTGGCAGGGATAGATGAAGAATACCGCTATTTCTTTAGAATACTTTTTAGGGCTGGAACAATCGCAGGAAACATACTTTTTGGGCTTGCCTTTTTTATGGTTGCAAGGCGCCTTATGGCCTCAAAGGTAAAAGATTATCTTATTCTTGCGGGAATAGGCGACACAATCGTAGGCATTTCGCTTTCCACATCGGCAATAGAGCCCACCTATGGAGTAGCGGGTCATTCATTAGTGTTGTTGTCTTCATATTTGTTTACTTTGGGCCTATTTTCCTCAGCACTATCAGTATCACAGGATTTAAAGATACGTCAATCTATCAGAGAATCGGCAATAAACGAATCAAAACTGTTAGCTGGCATTGGATCAGCACAAATGGTACAAGAACTAGAAAAAAAGGTTATGACCGCTGCTCGGAATAAGAAGGAGCAACTGGTAGAACACAGCGGAGTACAGCCATCCTTTACAGAACAGGACATGAAACAGTATTTTACAGTAGTATTAAAAGATATCAAAATAATACAGAATATTGACGACATCATAAAAAAAGGGAAAAACATTTTGATAGATTCAACAGAGTTCATGGTGTGCTCAAAATCCACTGGATTAAGATTAGCTTATAACAATTATTTTGACACATACCAAAAAGTAATGGTCAAGCAAAAAAACAAAGAGCACAGGGGCATAAGGCTAGTAACATCCATTTTAAACAGGGATGACGCAGAGCTGGTCTCCAAGTTCCTTGGCATAGGTGTAAATATAAGGCATGTCAAAAATATACCCCCAATTGACTTCGCCGCTTCAGAAAAAGAAATGATTGCCACAATACAAAAAACGGAAGGAGGCCAGGTGATTCAAAACCTCCTTACAACAAACGAATACGCGTATACAGAACACTTTGTTTCCATATTTGAGGAGTTATGGAAAGGGGGAGTTGATGCAAAGTATAGGATAAAGGACATAGAAAAAGGAATAGGAAGCCAATATATAGAAATAATCCAAAACCCCGAAACAGTTCAAAAACTGGTCGATGATCTTATACAATCGGCAAAAAAAGATATAGTAGGAATATTTGCTACAGCCAATTCATTTCATCGTCAGGAATACGCAGGCTCCATTCAGTTGATGAAAGAAAAAGTGGAGCTGAAAGGTATATGCGTCAAAATACTTGTACCTGAAGACAGCTCAGTTAGTAAAACCATCCAGGATTTAAAAAGCGGAGAATTATCAAAACGAGTAGACATACGTCTAATGGAACCATCCATGCAGACCAAGGTTTCCATATTAGTAATAGATAGTAAATATTCACTTGTCATAGAAATAAAGGACGATGCACAAAAAATATCTGTGGAGGCAATCGGTTTGGCCACTTATTCCAATAGTAAATCAACCGTGCTTTCCTATTTATCCATTTTTGAAAGCCTATGGAAACAAACAGAATTGTATGAGCAGCTCAAAATCCATGACAGGATGCAAAAGGAGTTCATAAACACTGCCGCGCATGAATTGAGAACCCCCATACAGCCAATACTTGGCATGACAAACATTCTTAAAAGCAGAGCAAACAGGATTGAGGACAGGGAATTGCTTGAGGTTATAAGCAGGAATGCGCAGAGATTAAAGAAACTATCTGAGGACATATTAGAGGCATCCAAAATCGAGAGCAATTCGCTTCAACTAAACAAGGAATATTTCACAGCAAATGAAATAATACTCGAGGTTATCAATAGCTATAAAAGTAATATCGACTCTAAAAACATAAAATTTGCATATTCACCTGATGATGATAATTTAACCATACATGCAGATAGAAACGGCATAAGCCGCGTATTCTCAAACCTGATTAACAACTCCATCAAGTTTATTACCCAAAAGGATGGAGGCGTCATTTCCATACTTGTGGAACATAAGAAACCCGACAAAGACACTAAAGGAAGCAAAGGAACAATTGTTGTTTCTATAAAAGATAATGGTGAAGGGATAGACAAAGAAATACTGCCACGACTGTTCACAAAGTTTGTTTCGAAGTCTTTTCAGGGCACTGGGCTTGGATTGTATATTTCAAAAAGTATTGTAGAGGCCCATGGTGGTCAGCTATGGGCGGAAAACAATGTAGATGGAAAAGGCGCCACATTTAGATTCGAATTGCCAATTGAGTTAAAATCCAGCATATCCATAAAAAAACATATTACGGGAAAATATGCAAACATTTAACATTCTGCAAAATAAGGGCACAAAAGAATAAGATACAATATATTTTTCCTTATTGATGAATATATATATATTTATAAATAGTATGTATTGGAGCCATCAGACTTTAAGTGGATATATCAAAACAATCTCACATGGTAGGGCAGAATCACGTTAATTTTTTCCTTTGATTGACCTGGCAGGATATGACAGAAAACAATGGTACTTCGTGGTTATCGTTGATAGATACGCTTCTAAACATAATTTTGGCAGAGGATTCTTTGATAAACTATTCCATACTGGAGAAAGATGACGCTAATCATCCGTTTAAGTATTCAAAAGATAATGACTGGAACTCGATATCGTTTGTTAAGTTTGCCAAGTGATTTCCAAACTTGACAAACACATCTCAAACTTTAAGGTTTGGGATTTGGATAAAGCAGTGCTTAGAACAAAAAACGATTGTACATGTAGACAATGCAAAGTGAATGATGTGCTGGTGCATGTTATGGCGGAAGAGATGCATCACAGAGGCGAAATAATGGAAATTCCATGGCAAATGAACATCAAGGCCCCCAGATAACGAATGCTTTCGGTAATGAAAAAGACAAATACCATATGGCCAATGGAACAAGATACCAAGTTTTCAGTACTACTATGTTGCATTATGCCACATTTATTTTATCATTAAAGTGGTTTGTTGTCAACAGGATAAAAAAAAGTCTGGTCATTTCGTTTTTACGGTGACTTCCTCCCCGTTACCTATCGGAATAGTCACAGAAAAAACAGACTCATTGTTTCTTACATATTTAACAAACTTAGACATTTCCAATCGATACTCTTCAGGAAGTAAAATATTGTCCGTTACAACCAATCCCCCTTTTTTTAACAACGGCAATGACAAATCAAAATAATTGGTTAAATTGTCTTTGTCAGCATCAAAAAAAATAAAGTCAAATAAATCGCATCCCCCATTCGAATTGGAGTTATGGTTATCCAATAGCTGGTTAAGGACATCAATAGCATTGCCTTCTACAACAGTAACCATCTCAAAAACGCCTGCGTCAGTAAAATTCTTTTTCGCCCTCATGATTTTTGATCTGTCATTATCAATAGTAACAATATTTTTTTTTGTTTTATGTGGCATACCATTTTCATTTTGAGATAAAGCAAGCGCAAACCACAAGGCAGAATAACCAACAGATGTGCCTATTTCCAGAACATTATTCGCATTCATTGATGTTAGCAATATGCTAAGAAATTTTCCGGTATCTTCCGTAATTGCAAGCATCAAGTCTTTTTTAGCAACATTTTCCCCCACTATCCGCTCAAGCCTGGACTGTTCCCCCAATCTCTCCAATACCTCAGTAATTTTAGATTTTTTGTAGATATTGTTATTATTATAATTCATATTTTTACACTGTAAATCGGCTTTATATGGGTATTAATGCATTTATGGCACCAATTCAATCATACACTGCGCACTTTGTGGAATGAATGTCAATCCAATTATTCAACTAAAAACCAAAATCATTTTACTTTTTATAGTAAACGATAAACAATATCAACATATTCAATAGAACACAATACAAAAATTTAAACAACAAAATGTGCATCGGCCAAAATTGCAGATATTGATGCCACGTTTTTTCAGTACTTTCATAGTCTATTGACACCATGGTTTTTGAAAATTTTTCTCCCACCGCCTCTATTATTAAGCATACAATCGGAATAATTTCAAATAGCACAGAGTTATTTAAAGTCAAACACTAAACATGATTGCGAAACACAAATACTCCATCACATATTTTTGCAAAATCATAAAGAAATTTGAGCATTGTCAATTTTGATTACACCAACAAAAAAAAGCAAAAAAATATCCTAATGAAAAAAAGGTCTGGCCATATCTTTATGGAATCTCATATTGGAATCCAATACAAAAAAATCACCTGATCTCATAGCTTTGGGATCAGTTTGCCCAATTTTAGAAAAGGATGATGATAACAAAAACAAAAACAAAACATAACATATCAAAACATAACATATCTATTGGCATTCTAATATGATTTGGAAGGTCAAGTTTATTATTCGCATTTGACTATACATCACAATGGGTGCAGTATACAAACCTAAGGATTTGTCTAAACGGTACAGGAAAAAAATTCCAGATGAATTAGCAAAAGATATAGTTCCCGGTGCAAATGATGATGGTGACGAGCCAACTTTAAATGAAACTGAAAGAGAAAAGGATCAATAAGATATAGGGTTCTTCTAATCCACATTCAATCCACACGAAATCTCTACAATTTTATAATTTGCTGATTCCCATTACATCTAGAACATAATTATTGCAAAAGTAAAAAAAAGATTTACCCCTTCATGACAGAGGCAACAGCCAATCTTTTAACCTAATTTTTTCAAAATCAATTTTTTTTCTGTACGAGTCTTCAGAAGGCGGATAAAGGCTTGTAATCGGACCTTCTTTATTGTAAAAGTTTGTGTCTATATATCCGGCTTTGCTTTCTCCTGTTTCCATAAAGCAAAATCCTTTTCCGTCAAATTTAGAATTGCATGCCTTATCTTCAATTTGGCCCACAATTTGCTGGGAAACTACCTTTGCCTGTCCCTCAGCAAATATCCCTGCTTTTGGGATTGATACCGCATGATTAACTCTAATTTCCGTTATATCCCCTATTGCAAAAACATTTTCATGTTCTGTCCTCAAGGTAAACCTGTCAGCATTTATCCAATTTTGGCCATCCTTGATAAACCCAGAACGCTTTGCCACCAGTGGTGAAACATGTGGCGGGATACCTATCAAAAGGCTGTAATCCACACACTCTTTTCCGTTGCCGGCACACTCAAATTTTATGGAATTTCTATCCGCTACAGTTTTCAGTTTATGTGACGGGTGGAAAGATATATGGTTTTTACCAAGCAAATCAATCACATCATGACTTACCTGTGGTCCTGCGACAGGCAACGAAATTGATGCAGGACAATAAACATCAATGCCAATATTATTTCTTGTTCCGTTTTTTACCAAAATATCACTTATAAGTAAAGATGCCTCATATGGTGCTGGTGGGCATTTGTATGGATAGCTTGTTATGCATATCGCTATCCTTCCCTGTTTCAATGCAAGAATCTCTTTTCTTAATTGTGGAATACACTCAACGTCATACAGGTTAAATCCACCATTCTCTACAAAACCGCTGATTTTCTCGGGGGCGTATTCTGTTCCTAATGCTATTACCAAATAATCATATTCATGGTTTTGCCTTACTGTTGTGATTACCTTCTCTGCAGGGTTTATTGATAAAACTTCATCCTGTAGGAATGATATCCCCTTGCTCTTTAGGTTGCTTAGTGGAGTTTTAGAACCCTCAAATGTTCTTTTTCCATTTAATATCCACAGGTTTACAAAACCCATTAAAAAATAGTCTTTCTTATCAAAAACTGTAATTTGATGCTCTGAAGAAAGACTCCCTCGCAACAGGTTTGCACAGGCCAATCCTCCAAACCCTGCACCAAGAATTACGATGCGTTTTCCCTTTGACAATATAATCCTTAATCACAAATAGAAGAGGCCAGAGTAATTAGCATATCCTTTTCTATTTTCATTATGATTACTTTCGGGTTGAATGGCCAATATCATTTTTTTACAACAAATAGCGCAATACTATTCTATATTGCAGAGCATCGCATTCAGAAAAGAGATAAAAGAATAGTAGATTGATGCAAGGTATCCATATGTGTTGCCTGTGCTCTTTTATAGGCAATCGCATTTGCGCCATGAGCAGTAATAATCAATCCAGACGTTATTTACCTGAAATTATGGAAATGAGATAACACTAATTCTATAGGATATGATGGCCACCACTAACAGAAATTCAGTCTCATGTAACAACTAAAGGACTCGTTAGCTGCACCACATGTAACAAAGCAGTTAGTTATGCAATAGCTAAAATGCTTAAAGAGCAAAATGTGATGTTTATATGATTTGTTCTTGATGTAGAAATCTATCAAAGTATAAACAAAACAAGTCAACAGCTCACTTTATATGAAAATAATTAAATCTCAAATTTGTTGCGAAACAAAAAAACACTAACACGAGAGATGCATACAGCTTCAACAATTTATCTGAAAAGAGATTGAAATCAATAATGAATTTTCCCCTTTAGGAAACTAATTTAACATGCGAATCAATTTGTGTTTGGATGTATTCTTTTTGCACATTTATAGTCATATACTCTACCAACTTCCTTTTGTTCCTCATTATCTATTCAGTATTCTTTGGACGGAACAAAAAATGAAACATTTTCTTAATATTCATTATTTATCATCGATTAGATTTAGAGTAACAAAAAGGATATAGGTCAAGTCTTATTTGGTCAGGTTTATCTTTGGATTTTTAAAATCATTGTCTTTTAGATTGATTGTTGTTTGGGTTTTTTTGACCCCATTTTCATCTTCCAAAGACAGCCAATGATTTAACAATGCTCTTCTCTTGTCCTTTAAAATTATTTCAACCCTTATGTTGAATTCACCCCATCCTCTTGATAATAATAGAAAATTACTTTCCCTATCTTCACTCTTTATTACATTTTGTGGAAATGTTGGATGAAGGTAATATATTACAGAATTAATATATTCCATAAAGTTAACAGGGATGGATTTTAACGAAATTGTCCATAAAAACCATGCGGTGGAATTGTCATTGCTGCTAACGTCAGCAACCCTCTCGCTAGTATTCTCTATAATCATTCTTACAGACAAATCCTTCAATGCAACTAGAGTATCAGGATACTATTTAATACTACCAAATTTAGATATTTTATCGTTTCTGATATCCAAATGCTGATATGCGACAGACGTATTTGTGTGCTGTGCTGGAGTACGTTAAACAGTAATTGCAGGTGATTTTTTATATATAGGTTAAATATCCATTTTGAATTTACATTATGGGAACCATAACAGATTTTCGCCATACCAAATTCAAAAGGCCTGATTTCCATAAAAAATTGACAGTAAAGTATTGTTAAAAAACCTTGCCTTTGTTAGCCTTATCGGAGGGTAATCCAACTCTTAATGGTTATAGTGGTATTTTAGGCCCAGTAAAAGCATTGTAGACCTCATTACACTCGCAATGGAAGACACATCTCAACATTGGTTAAATTAGAAAGGTTTGGATTTGCTTTCCCATGACCCCTAACTCTTTTGTTTATTTCTGGATTTGGCCAAAGTATGCTTTGGTATTGGGTGTTGAGAGATAGTATAAACTTAGTAAATCTTTGCCTATTGTATATAGTATGGGGATAAGGCTGTATACCCCATATATCTGGAGTGAAAAAGGAAAGGGTATGACGGTATTGATGCCTATCACCGAAAACACAACTAATATAATTTCAAAATATATCAATACTATCGTTATGTTTCGAGCCCAGTTCTTTCCTTTCCAAAGACCAAAACCCAAAGCAATAGAAACAATCGCAAATGGCGTTCCAACAATAAACAGTATAAGACCCAACATCCACCAGTCTCCAAACAACCAAAAGCTAGCTGCCGATATGGCTTCAAATATAGCACCATATAAAATCATTAGGATAGACAGGACAGATATGCCAATTGGTCTTTTTTTATGCAATGAACCTTAAATTAACAATTTAGCGGTATAAATTCCTAGTTAAAGTGGAAGCAAATAGAGGGGCCAACTTGTGATGGTTAACGGCTACAGACAGCGGTGGTGGCGGCAGCGGCATTTGTGTATAATTAGTTTTGCTATTGATTCTTGTAATGCCCAAAGCATTTCCCGGGATTCTATGGAACCCTAAAGCATTCCCTTTTACTGCTCCTACCATTTCTAGTTTTTTTAGGTTGTCGCGTGATTTCTTCCAGCATTACGGTAAATAGCGCAAACTCTTTTTAAAGAAATTTAATATTACCAATGTATAGTGTTTGTACTGTCAAATGGAAACACTGATATTAAATAGGGATTTGGAAATAACAACATTTTGGCTCGATACTAGACACGAATAAATATATATAAATTCCATCACAGTTTATAGCGCAATAAAAAATTCAATCAAGATAAAATTTTGTTTCTCTTTGAGTAACGTTAAATGATATGACGTAGAAGGTTGTACATAAGGCGCCTGCACCTATACACGGATGTTTCCCAAGTCGATTATTACATCATGGCCCCCCTTGTAAAACGAAAACATTCCCTAACCAAAAACAAAATTATGGATATCTAATTTGGGGTCTGAAAATTCAGGTTTCATGTTTTCCAATTTCATGGCAACAATTTGTGAAACAGCCAGATTTCTGAAATGTTTTGAATTTGCAGAGATTATATACCATGGTGCCCATTCGGTATTGCATAGCCTCAATTCGTCTTCGTACGCCTCCATATAACTATCCAAATTTCTATGGCTAACAAAGTCACTTTCCGAAATTTTCCAATGTTTTGTTGAATCCTTTAACCTATCGTGGAGTCTCCTTTTTTGCTCATCTCTACTTATGTGCAAAAAGAATTTTAGTAATGTGACTTAATTCTCAAACAAGTACCTCTCAAAGTCATTTATCTGCCTATACCTTAAGCTAGTATCGCTTTTTGGGCTAAAACCATCAACGCGGACGCCAATCACATCCTCATAATGAGAGCGATTGAAAATAGCAATTTGGCCTTTTGGAGGGACTGATTTATGAACTCGCCAAAGATAGTCATGCGAATGTCCTCTTCGGATGAAACATTAAATGACTTTACGTAACAACTTTATGGGTTTAGTGCACCAACCACATTACGGACCGTACCATCTTTCCCAGATGTGTCCATGCCCTGTAGTACAATCAAAAGAGACCTGCTGTTTTCTGCAAAAAGTTTGTACTGTAGTTCAGACAAATGCTTTAAAATGCCTGGCAACTCCGCCTCCACATCTTTTTTGCTTTTACCGAAATCCGTATCTGGGTCCCAATCCCTTAGTTTCAAAATCCTCTTTATTCACTATTCTTGCCTTTATCTGGCGCTTTTGTATTTGTTGCATTTCTTTTATCAATTATATGTTCAGGAAAGCAAGACGCCATAAATTGGCGTGGCAGAAAATACTCCATCAGAAAAGACAAAACACAAAATCAAAATCAAAACTAACAGCGAAATAATAATGTAAGGGATAGTGATGATGTTATGCAGCATATTTATTGTCTTTGTTGTTATTTGCAACTGGTTATTTGTCCACATTAGCCATACGTATTTTCTGCTTGTTCTTTTTTGTTGTTGTTGAAGTCTTTTGAATGAAATCACACCATATTTCAGTCTACACAATATGCCCATTATGAATGTGCTCTGGCATTAAATAAAGAACATATACAAGATGAGGATGATGATGATGATAACATAGGTTTTTCACTAAATGAATGGAGCAGATGGGTTGTTATCCCTAACAACCATCAAGGCAATATTTTTGCTGCTTATATGCATATATTGGATATATATTTCGTGTTTTTAACCTTGATGATAGAGTCAGTTTCTTGGTAAATAAAACTACAGTCTACAATAATAAAGATACCATAATATAATTTCAATTAGAACAAAAACATCTCAGGTGAAGTAAGTGTGGATAATAAGAAAAAGTCCGTCAAAATAATAGATCATGCAATCATATGCAGTCAACTCACCAAGACATATGGTTCTCAATTAGCTGTTGATCATATTGATCTAAAAATCAAATATGGAAGCATATTTGGTTTGTTAGGTCCAAACGGTGCTGGCAAAACCACCATAATTAAAATGCTTACTGGCCTGACCACCCCCTCTTGTGGTAATGCCATTGTAGCGGGATACGATGTGGCCAAAGACTCTTCAAAGGTCAAAGAAATCATCGGGTGGGTTTCTTCTGAGGTAATATTGGATGACTCGCTCACATCAATGGAGAATATTTGGATTCAATCAAAGCTACACAATTTAGGAAAAAAATGGAAAGAAAAAGCACTTGCCTTAATGAAATATTTTGAATTGGATGAAAGAGACGAGAAAAAAGTAGGACAATTTTCTACAGGCACAAGAAAAAAATTAGAAATAACCATGGCTTTGCTTCATGAGCCCAAAGTATTATTTATGGACGAACCAACAATTGGACTTGATGCGAATACGAGGAGACTGCTTTGGAACCTAATAAAAAAGATAAACAAACTATTTGGTGTCACTATTTTGTTAACTACCCACTATATTGAAGAAGCTGATGTTCTATGTGACAATCTAGCCATAATAAGTCACGGTAAAATAATAGCTAGGGGCTCATCCCTGGAGCTTAAAGCCATGGTTGGTGGCGATTTATTGGAAATTGATTTCTTCAAGTTTTTTGATTTGTCTGTGATTAAAAATATTGACGGGGTTATAGAAATTAGGCAGGAGGAAGAGGACAAAAAGGAGGAAGAGGAGGAAGAGGACAAAAAGGAAAAACCATTGAAATTATTCATCAAAGTCAAAGATGCAGAGACCATTCTACCGGCATTAATCACCACAATAACTAAAATTCATCCAAACATCATAAAATCAATCAGAATAGAGAAACCCAATTTGGAGTCAATATTTCTCGAGCTAACCGGAATGCGCATCAATGAAGTCGATGAGAAAATAGATAAACAATTTTATACAAAGGCAAGGGTGTAATTTTAAGGCAGTTAGGATGGCAACTGTGAGGCTTTTAAACCAACTCATTGGACTATACATTAGGGAAGTAAAAAACACATACAAAAACCCAGCAATCATCGCTTTGAGTGTTATTCAGCCACTTTTGTGGATAGTGTTCTTTGGAAGTAGCTTTTCTTACGCACCCAAATCATTCCTTGAAAGTTTCTTTCAAACCGATAACTATATAGCATTTTTGCTATCAGGGCAACTTTCAGCTTCAATGTTATTTGTAGGCATGTTTAGCTCCCTAAGTATGATTCAGGACAAGAAATCAGGATACCTAAGGAGAATTATGGTGACACCTACAAGGAATTACATTATTTTTCTAGCTAAGGTATTAGGTGCCTCAACTCGCGGAATGCTTCAGGTTCCAATTGTATTTTTAAGTGTCATGCTGTTTGGCGTTGCAATACCTGAACCATTTAGTTTAACTGCATTTATAGCTGCCTTGTTTTTACTAAGTCTAGGTCTTTCGTCAATATATCTTCTGATTACCATGAAAAGTTCTGATTGGCAAATTCCAACAGTTATATCAAACTTTATCAACCTTCCTTTAATGTTCTCTAGCACAGCACTTTTTCCGAAAGAAAACTTTCCCCCTTGGATGCAGATTATTTCAGACATGAATCCAGTATCTTATTCCTCAACCTTTGGAAGGGAGATAATTATATCAGGCAACAGTATCTCTGCTAATTGGGTTTACTTCTTTTATCTTTTCATCTTTGCTTTGGTTATGCTTATAATTGGCATGTTCGCAGCAACTAAAACGTTAAAAATTGAATGAAAATACTTGAATAATTCACCAAAACTGTATTTGGCCATGCTTTACAGCAATAGGCATATAATTTATTTGTGTTTCATGTGATACAATAGAAACAACAGAATACCAACAATGCAGAGTCTAATCCTTAAGGTATTGCATAATTATGCCTCTTGCCTTTTGTTGTGAAAATATTTCATTTAGGTTCCGTGGTTTTTTGTCCTCGAATATGAAATCTGCATACCATTTAGAGCTGAAGGCAGTTAGCATCAACAAGATTGGCAGCGTGTCCTTACCTTTTTCAGTCAGCCTCCACAACACCATCATGGGGGTTTTCTTTTCTCTTAAACATTCGATCAACCCTTCCTTCTCAAGCTCTTTTAGGCGCATCGAAAGAACTCGTGGTGTGAGCCCTGGAATGGATTCCAAGAGCCTATTGAATCGCTCAATTTTGCGAAATCCAATGTCCCGGATTATTAATATGGTCCATTTTTTACCTAATACCCCTAAACTGGTCCTTATTGGGCATTTGGCAAATTTCACTTGGGGTAGTAGCACACCTTCGTAGTGTTTAGTTGACGTACCTTCTTGACCTGTGGTGGATTGCAATTGTAATTATACCCTCTCACATACCTTTAAACTATGATTTTCATATCATTGTCCATGATAAATCTAGCAAAACAGAAAAGGGAAAATTTAATAGAAATTGCATCGTATGCTTTTCATGTAGCAACGGACAAAAAATCACAAAGCGATTTTACAGTTAAAAAAGCATTTCAATGAGATTGTTTAAAAGGTAATAAGGTACAATTCATAAGCGAATTAGCATGTAGCGCAAATGTTTTCTGTCAAATCTATATTACCAAGCCTAACAAACAGTCATTGACTACGATTCAAAGAATTTGAACTATTGGAAAATCTAATCTAAACCACACCAAACTGCACAGTCATTAGCCGCTAATTATGATTTGTTAATAAGCATGTTTCTTTACGATGAAGAAACATATTTTGACATAACAAATTAAGAGAATTTTTTGACATGGTTATTATACAAGCGCATCCAAATATCATTCTGTTCACAAATGAAAGGAAAATGTGATGAGTGTGGTATGGAAAATGTTGAAGTTACATCCATAAAAAAGGCAAATTCGGATAGACAAGTTACATTATGCAATCAGTGCAGACCCGCAGATGGCGCCTATGCATATTAGGCAACAAGTATTATACCGACAACTATACTTCTGATACTAACCCCTTTTACCAACCATTAATATATTCATCTATAAGGTGCATCAAGCCTATAACGCGCATATATTGTGATTTCTTAAATACAGGTTCATTTAAATTAATCAACCCTCAGTTATGCTCACACTTGACAGGCAAAGTTAACTCTCGTTTTTCATATAACCCTTATCGGAACATTGACAAAAGGCCCTAGCGTACAACTTTCAGCTAAATCGGCAAACGATTCTTCTCCCACATTTGTTATCGGTAGTGATAATGAGAGACCATAGTGGTAGTGGTAGATTGAACTGAATAAAATTAATAGGATATACCATATAGACGTAAAATAAATACAGAAACAGATTTCTTTTAATTTGGAGGGCATTTTAAAAACACGTCCATTTTGGTTGTGGTTATGAACAAATGTTTTGGCCCCATTTAATATTTGATGTTTTTGGGCCACATCATTTTATTTGGAACAAGAGACAGCCCACTTTAAAAAAGCGTTAGGATTATATTCCTCGTCCTTGGTTGTAATGGATTCTGTTGAACCATCAACTAGTAGTTTATACAGATTAGATACCAAACCAAACAAATATTCAAACGGTCAATGCGGTCATTGTCATGGTCAATCTGGTCTTTTGGTCAAAATATCTCGTGTGCATACTAAGTGAAAAGTAAATTTGAGCTAGGTGGATAATAGGTTCAATTGCATTTGTCTTGGTTTCGTTTAATCTATCTTTTATTCAGATAAGGATATCCATTTACGGTATAAACATATGAACATGTTCAAATACTTATTGCAGAAGACCCAGCTGCTTATTCGATTATCTCTCTCCTCGCATAGATATCAATTCGAAGGTTTGCAAACATTTCATTTGTAATTCGATTCGATTGCTAGATACATTTGTGTGATAAACAATGCCCAATGGGTAAGATGCGTTTATCATTCAAATGGTCAGGTATCCTTCACTCAATGTTTTAATCATCTTTTTTCACTGAAGTCGTTGTTGATGTTGTTGTCCCTGCTGCTGCTGCTGTTTTGCGGCCAATGACAATATGGGTAACATAAAGTAAAAGGTAGCTCCTGTATCTCCTGAATTATTTTCAGCCCATATTCTGCCGCCATGGGCCTCTACAATACTTTTTGAAATAAAAAGCCCTAAACCAATACCGTTTTCTGAATTTGTTGCAAATTTTGTAAATAGTCTTGGCATTATGATTGGGTCAATACCTGCCCCATTGTCTTTTATGCTAACAAGGACTTGCTTATCACCAGAATTACCGTTTTGTATTTGTTGCACTTCTGTGGCGACAGATATTTTGCCCCCCAGTTTTTTCGCAAAACTTGATAGCATTGCTTAATATGTTAGAAATTACCTGTGTAAGTCTTGCTTTATCGGCCTCTAATATCGGATAATCTTTGGGCTCATTTAGTAATTTGATGTCGGCACCTTTCCTTTGAACTTCATTTTTAAAATCGTCTACAACACCGGATATCAGGTTAGACAGGTTGAAACGCTCTTTACTTAGTTTCAGTGAATTGCTTTCGATTTTTGTTACATCTAGTATATCGGTAGTAAGCCTTTGTAATCGGAAGGCGTTTCTAAAAATTGCCTCAGATATTTGCTCTCTTTTTTCAGGATGTCTCTGCAACAACTCAGAGTAGCTAACAATAGCTTGCGTGGGGGTCCTTAACTCATGAGCTGCTATATTAATAAACTCCTTTTGCATAGTGTCATGGACTTTTAGCTGTTCATTTGCGGCCTTTAGCTCACTGGTCCTTTTATCCACAGTGGACTTTAACCTCTTGTTCCACAAAAACACCAAAAAAGCAATTCCAAATGCTACCGCGGCAATTACAACTATCAAAGCGGCACTGAAGTTCTTTTGTTGGTCAATCAACCCGTTAACGTCGCTTGCAAGGTTATGCGGAGCAACGATGTACACCGTCAAAAAGTGCTTGCCATTGATTTTGACCGGTGAATAGGATATGGTGCTTGTTTCCCCCTGCGCAGAAATCTCGCCAATTCCACTCTCTCCCCGCAGCGAGCTCCTTATCAGGTTATTGAAGGAATTTTTAGATTCCAAGGAAAGCGAGGATGAAAGGTTGGACTGTATTTCGTTTCCAAAAATATTTTTACCCATATAAGAAAGTGTGTCCGAATACAGAACCATGCCGTTTCTGTCTAACAGTCCAACTGAACTATTGAATTGCAGAATTAATTGCTCCTGCAGTACGGCTCCCAAGGCAGGCGCCCTCATCGATGCAACTACAACGCCAGTGAATACCCCAGGTGATCCTTTTTGAGTATCGTTGATTATCGGGTAAGATACATATAATCGGGGTATTTTGTCGTTTGACTCGATCAAGCTGCTATAATATGCTGCATGGGTATCCCGCGGTTCGGTAAAATAGGGCCTATAACTCAAATCCGTTCCCCTGTACTTTTGAAAGGCACTTTGGTTGATATTGCTCAGCCAATTCATTTTGCCATTCTTATCTAGCCACATAAAAAAATCCGAAAGGTTTTTTGAGTATTGTTGCCTGCTGTCGATAATAGATAATGCTCTGTTGTACTCATTGTTGTGTATAGCTGGCGAATCTGCAAGTGTTTGCAGAAGGTTATTTATGCTTTCAAATTTATTTGATAATATTTGCGAAAGGTCATGTACTTGAATTTGGACATTTGTCTTTATTTCGCGTAAAGCAATATCGGATATTTTAGCAGATGTGAAAGTGTAATATTGATATGAAAAGACAGAGAGCAATACCGCAACAACGGCTATAGCAACTAGTATAACCAAATTAGTCTTTGATAGAGAGGCCAAAGAATTTTTCAACAAAGCAAGATTAACTAACTTTCTATCAGCACACTTCTACATAAATTTTGATGGCGCACAGTGAGAAAATCTATAAAACTGGTAATGCATATGGGCACCAACAAATATTCATTGTTTACTATTTTTCAAAAAATTTAGACAAAATATTACCATCGTTGGTTTGGAAAATGTGATGTGCCCAGATCAGGGGTATTACGTCACGTTACAATGCGTGACACATTACCAGGATATAGGAATATAGTATTGCAATAAAAAAGGACAACTACTCATTGTCAACACAATATGGCGGACTTGATATCTATGCAAAAATAGGTATCAACAAGGTTTTTTGCACTATAGGCAATAGTGTTCTATTTAGTGATGATTAGTAGTTTCGTCAATTAACGCAATTAGGGCTTTATGTAGGCAACACCCCCAATATTCGCAGGATGGTAAGTTACTCAATAGTACAACACCATCCCTGAAGTATTCCAAATTCAGAGTTTTGATATCAAAATTAGTAGCCTTTTTGATTGAGTTTGTGTGTGCATTCACCTTGGAAATGCTTAATGCGTGCTTTTTAAGTGTCGGGCGAGAATTACCAAGAACACATCTTATATTGCTTGTGTTCTTGTTATTTGGTATGGATAATTATGATTACACATTGCCGCCTGAAAAAATAGCATTTATAGCCTATAACATAGGAGTCTATGAACAGTTCAAAAGTTTGGCGAATCAATAATAAATGGAAAGATGACACCAAATATGGACGTTTCCAGGATAGCGGAGGTTCTTTCCGATTCCTATTCGTTTTATGACTCGGAGATGATTTCGTAAATTGTAAATTCGATGATAAGGCAAAATAAAGAGTCGACCACCATAATTGGCAATGTGACTTCAAAAGATGTCGACCAAGTTATTAGGCAATTAAAAACATGCGGCGTTTCTCTCCCATGATCAAATGTCTTTGTTTCATGACAGACTGATACCCTGGCTTTTACATCCTTAGTTTTGAAATATTTTGATGTGTTATTTGGTTTTCTAAATCTAGAACCCATAGATAGAAGAAAACTGAATCCCTTGTTTTTTACCGATTGCAGTACAAATCAAACTAAATTGGGGTAATGTTACCATTTGTTGTCAATTTTATTTATGTGTATGATTGTAGAAAACCGCATTTTTTATGTGACTCCTCACTACTTGATGAATGCAAAACCGCATTTTTTTGTTTGAGCATATTTATCCAACACATGATGTCGAAAAAAAATACTATCAACAGGTCCTTAATCCTGAAATGGTTTGTTGATTTAAGTCACAACACGCATTGAAATCAAGCAAAAAAAGGATTAAGGAGTTGTCAAACCTGTTGGTTAAGGGGTTAAAGAGCAAAAGTCTTTTTTGATTTGATAACAGTTTTTGACAACCCATGTGTTGAAATTACGCCTTTGTTTATTTTAACAATTCTAAACATCAGTTGACAAAACCTCCATAGGCCAGCACTAAAAAAGGCAAGTTTGATCCAAAACCTTAAAATTTTATTATCACGGTAGTGAAGCTTTAAAGTGAAACACCATCACTAAAACACACAAACCAGTAAATGATACCATCATGTTTGGAGGATTATTTGGCCTCATGCTGGAATAGTTATGTTTCCTTTCCTATGCTGACCGCCATCATGATGGGGATGCATCCAGACAAAGTATGTCGTTAGCAGAGATATGTCAATTAGTTACAGTAACAATAATAATTATAATGTTATTTTAGGGATTGCGGTGCATTTATTACTTACCAGTGCCATTGCGGGAATCATATTTGGATTTGTGACACTCAAGGCGAACAGATTGAAGATCACTGGATTTAGGAAAGGAATTGGCGAGGAAATTTTTTGGTCAATAATCATATTTGTGACACTATACATTCCAACAACCATAAGCATGGTTCAGCCCAACCTCTTGAAAATTATCGATCAAGTCAATCCAAGGCAAAATAGTGTTCAGAATCAACTGATGTTTGAGCAGCAACAAATACTTCCGCTATACTCATTTGGATTCATTGCACACCTTGTATATGGAGAAACGCTAGGGTGTTAAATGTCACAAATGACAAATAGAAGAGTAGTAGTTGATTTCGACCAATCTTCAATAGGGATTGTGGAAGCACAAAATGGACAAAAAACATTATGGTGTCAGATTCGTTATAGCAATTTGGTATTTATTGTTAAACTTTAAATGTATAATTTTCTCTATACGGCTTTGAGAGTCATATTGCATACCAATCTAAAACAAAGAAACCACAAATACATACACCAACTATGTTGATTTTCCTCTTCTGATGCGGATTAACCTGCTTCTTTGAATCACAATCATTTTGCATGGTCATCAACCGATGAATTGTTTATAGCACAACCTTTAATTATCCTGTTAAGCACAGAATACAATCCCTAGATCAATACAAAACGGGACAATAACCCGTAACGGTGTTTGGTAATTGAAAAGAAATTCAGTGACCACAATACCCGCCCCTCCGAACGTAGATATCATTAAAAACCCAAATGTTTAACAACTAGCACACAGACTGGAGGCTATTCCCATGAAGG
>JBBJMN010000143.1:0-4596 GCA_037720485.1 Candidatus Nitrosocosmicus sp. | reverse complement strand
CCCCATCACTCCAAACGCCAACGCCAACGCCAACCCCATCACTCCAAACGCCAACCCCATCACTCCAAACGCCAACGCCAACGCCATCACTGGTCCTAAAAATAATGATGCAATTTTATCGGTATCGTCGCTAGGAACAGGATTCAATAACCAAATACAATCGACAATTGGGAATCAACAAGATTCCAATTTGACCTCTTATGATCTTTCAAATTTTAGAGTAAATGCTATCAACCAACAAAATAATGATACTACATATCACGGCAAGATTGATGTGGTTAGAGAAGTTCAGTCTCTGGATACTGATCGCCCCGATGAAACAAATACTTTCAAAGATGTCAATACTTCCGTATCCATTTTAGGCAACAGGATTCTAGTCATAAACTTTGATAATCAAACGAAATTGCTTAATGAGTTCTCGGACATCCCATTGGTTGGTATAGCAAAGTGATGGGATGAATCCGTATTGTTTTAGTTCTTCCAAAATTTTTGTATTTTATTGCCTCTTGTTCCATAAACAGTGCTGCTGACCTTCTAAATTCAGATAAATGCAAACCATTTGATATCGATATGTATTAAAAAATGTAATTATTGCTGTAACTATAACGGTTCTTCTATATCCATTTTCCATCAAATAAGGAGTTAATGGGGAGCAATAAGTGCAGTTTTAGACTGTTATCGGCTTTTCGCTTAAAAATTTAATCAGCAATTCAATTTAAGATTTCGTCATTATCTTTGTTGTTATTGTTGCTATTGTTATCCTTATTGCTGTGTTTTAAGTACAATTTTCATTACATCTTCTTTTGAATCAAAGTCTTCATATCCTTTGGGTCCATCATCAAGTTTCATTGTATGACTTACAACTTTGGCTGGGTCTATTCTTTTGGTTTCGATAGGATGAAACAGTTGCTCGCTATATTTCTTAACGGGACATTGACCCATATGTATTGAAACGTTACGGTTAAACAACAATCCTGATGGAAACTGATCATAGGCAGAACCGTATACTCCGGGTATGGATACAGTTGAGTATTTCTTTGCAATCTGGCACATCCATGTTATTACTTGCAATGGATTAACGGGCTGATAAGCAGGTAATTCTACTTTGGAATGATCATGACCAGTGCTATTAGTGGCAGTGCCTTGCATGACAAGGTTATTGCCGTCCCTATTACCGATATTGCCCGCCATGTGTCCTACGGCCTCATATCCAACGGCATCTATACAAATGGCTCCTTCTCTGCCAGTTTCTTTTCTGACTGGGTCAACCGGATCCTCGTCATCAAAATTGATAATTTCGGCCCCCAAATCTTTTGTCCTGTTTAACCTCATGGACCAGTGATATATGGAGAATACTCTGGCGACACCCCTCAAAAAGCAACTCATTACAGCAAAATAGCCGACTGGTCCTGCACCAAATACCGCAACATCGTCCCCTGGCTTTACATTAGCCATATCTGCTGCAAATTAACCTGTTGGTAATATGTGGCTAAGAAAAAGAACTTGTTAATCTGTTTTTATGTGCTCTGGAACTTTCAGAGAAACCCCCGCATTTGCAAAAGGCACTCGAACATATTCTGCTTGTCCGCCATCATACCCGCCAAAAAGTTGAGATAAACCAAAAGCTGCTCCCATATCTGCCCTGGGATTAGCTGTCTCACATTGAGACCATTCGTTGTTTCTGCACCATCCGCATTGACCGCATGCTATGTTAAATGGAACTACTATTTTGTCGCCTACTTTTACTTCAGTAACGCGGGGGGGTCCTGCATCTTCTACCACTCTCATAAATTCATGTCCTAGAGTTTGACCCGGTTGCATTCCGGGCACACTTCCATGATAGAGATGAAGGTCAGTGCCACAAATGGCAGTTGATGTAACACGTAACACTATATCCTCTGGATGCTGAATGGTTGGTTGGGGTTTGTCGTCTATGCGAACATCCATGGGTCCATGCCATACTAGTGATTTCATTTCGTTATTGAAATTGGGTGGGTGATGGTGATGATTCGGGAGATTGTGATGGTGAGGATAAAGATGGGGAAGAAGAAGCATCCATAGCTGATTGTATCTTTGGCCATAGCTGTGCCAGCATTGCGGGGGAGTTTGTTCTTATCCAATCAACCATGCTTTGCTCATCTTTCATATTAAGCGACAAGGGTCCTATGGAATTTAAAAACTCACCACCAGCCATCTGGGCTTTCTGTATTACCATAAGATAGCATGTTGCTTCTGCGTTTTCCACAATCATATCAAACTCTGCATTTTTTAATTCCCATTCCTCTTTAGTCATTAGAATGTTCATCATATCAAGCATAGGCTTTGGATGCGATGGTAATGGTAGGCCTATTTTGTCCTGGGTAGGTGTTCCACCAATGCTGGAGACTAGCTGCTGCAGTCTTTCTTGGTGAACTAGACTTTCAGCAATGTGATGCTGTATCCTTTGCTTTGCATCAGGAAGGCTGACCTCCTGAACTCTGGATTGAAGGTGCTCTATTCCTGCATTTTCCATGGCAAGAAGGGCATTTAACTCTAAAGCAAACTTTTGCATCATAATCTGTGTCAAATTTATTTTTGACATACAGACATAACACTATAAACAAACTTTATTACAATCGACTTTATGATTGATTTGTGCATTACAATTATTGCCAAATTATTGTTTAAGGGCTATTTTATTAAATGTAATTTGTAGGTGAAGGTCAAATATCGACCATATGTGGATTTGTTGATTTAAACATATTAATTTCAGATGGATGGTAAAGCGATCTATAATTGTCCAACACATACAAAGTAATAAATGGATATGCAACTCGTAATGGAACAAAAAAATATGTAGAGAATTCAGTCCAAAAAAAAGGAAAGCCATTGAGTCACTTTCGTCATTTTGATGGGCTTTATCTATCAAGCATTGGCATGGGAACTTACCTTGGCCAGCCAACTATGGAAGATGATCAGGCGATGGAAAATGCAGTTTATGAGTCCATCAAATCTGGTGCCGTAAACGTGATAGATACTGCTATTAATTACCGTGCTATGAAATCCGAGAAAAGCATCGGGCGAGCATTATCGCGCCTGATATACGATGAAGGTGTGATATCAAGGGATGAGGTGTTCATATGTACAAAGAATGGGTATATTACAAACGATGCCGATTATCCTGGAATAGGCGTAACGGAATATGTGCAAAATATGTTCATTTCACCGGGAGTAATAGATGCCAGTGATATAAGTTCTGGTTACAATGTTCTCAATCCAGACTATATTTCTAGATGTATTGAAAAGTCATTGATGAATATGCATCTTAGTACCATTGACTTGGTGTATATACATAATGCATTTGAAAGCTGGCATAATGACGTTAACAGGGAGCAATTCTTGGAAATGCTTTCAAAGGTATTTGAAGTGTATGAAAAATACAGATCAAATAACAAAATCCGATATTATGGGATGGCAACATGGACCTGTTTTAGAGTGCCCCAGGAGAATGAAGAATATTTGTCATTAGAGGATGTAGTCAAACTTGCTGAAAAAATTGGCGGCGAAAATCACGGATTTAGGTTTATCCAACTTCCGTACAACCTAGCCTACAGTGAGGCATTGTTTCTTAAAAATCAAAATGTCGGGTCAGAAAAAAATTTAACTATACTGGAGGCTGCAGATAGATTTGGTATCAAAGTGTTTACCAGTATTCCATTGTTTCAGAGCCGGTTACTTAAATCTAAAATTCCTGACTATATGGGATTAACCGATCAGGTCGCAAAACTGGTTCAGATAATACGATCAAGTCCATCTGTTATTGCCCCGCTTATAGGCTATAAGAAGCCAGAACACATTGAACAAAACCTCAAGATTGCGAATGTTCCTCCACTCAATGATGAGGAGTTTAGACACGCAGTTAAGGGGTTGTTGGAGGGAAACTCTTAGAATGGACTGATTTTTTTACAAGTTTGCTTTTTTTTGATGGACAGTTGTTTTAAGCTGTCAGGGAACCGCGTAATATGCGTTTTAATATTCTTGGTTTTGTGTTTTCCTAATAGCCAATTTCCTTTATGTGTGTTTTACCTTTAGCCATAAATTACTTTTCTCCATTGGGTTTTATTTGGTTTCTGGTTTCTCTAATTTTTTCTTGTAGATTCTGGTGGGAGGCTATTCAAAATACCCGTTGAATTGGGTAAATTAACATGTTTTCCCTATTTTCCGTTATACGGTGTGGAAATTGTTATACAATCAACAAGCATTTTTGCTCTCGAATCAAACCAATAGAATACACACGCACACACTCACGCGCATTCATTCATTTTTGTTGGTTTTTGTAGTGGAGTAGTACGCTCTGTCATTTTTTTAAGATGGGATAAAACATTTTTTTGTTTGATATATATGCTAAAGTACTTGGTCAATGAGCATTTTGGTAATCATGTCTGATGTCTAACGCATACTACCAAAAATGTTGTTGATGACTACTAAGGTCAAAGCTGCAATAGCTGCGCTAGCTGGGATGGTTATTATCCACGCATAAATAATTCTCCTACCAATACCCCATCTCACAGCAGAAAGTCTCTTTGTAGCGCCAACCCCCATTATTGCTCCAGAAAT
>JBBJMN010000142.1:0-4623 GCA_037720485.1 Candidatus Nitrosocosmicus sp. | reverse complement strand
ATAATCCTAGATGCGGAGGATAAAGCCAGATCAGAATCTATAGATAAAAAAATGACTAATCCGGAAATAACAAAAATAATGGATTATTACCATCAGGAGGAGGGGGAGGTGCCCATTAAACTCAAAGAGAATAATTATCATGAAAATAACAATTCATCTAACCTTTTTATGCCTGGATATAGTCTGTGGCAAGATTATGCTAAAATATGGATGGAATTTTCTAAGGAGACTGCAAATAACACCACTAAAAAGGTATTTAGATATTTTGAAAATAATAATGAAAAAAACTGAACTACTACTAATATAGGCTAGAGTGATTAAAAGTAAAAGTTGAATATAAAACGTAAAGTATGTGTTAAAATCTTTCTGACAGCATCTAGATCTTTTTAATTTTATTTCTCTCCTTCTCATTCTCCTTCTCCCTCTTTTTCCTTGTTTCCTGGTTTGTTATAATGAACCACGAGAATCCCCTATTATGAATCAGTTACATCCATGATAATTTATTTTGGTAACAGTCTACTCAAATCTGTTATGTGCTTTATTGGTATTGGTTTAGCATTAATTGTCTAAGCATATTGCGAATATGATGAAAGTATGAGTGTGAGAAGGTTTTGTGTTCAATGAATTAATCAAATTACATATTGTTGTATCACATGGTTAGAATCTGATTATCTGTTTGGACATAGCCGAGGCTCTCCTTTGTGTGTTATTCAATAACATATCTTGGTTTAGTCGATATAGGCCTCATCACACAGATCACATCCATCACATAATGGGAAATAGGATCTTAATTGAAAAAGGACCTTGTCAATTTGCAGCTTAAACTAGGGATATATGAGATTGGTAGGTAAATGGGTTCAATGAATATGATAAATAACTACTAGATAAAAGGTGGAATATTGATTTGCGGTTACCACATTAATACGTAAATCATATGTCCATCCAATTGCGGACAAAAACATGGTATTCCTTATCCTGATGATCCAAAAGCCTTATAGTTTCTAGATTTAATACGTTAAAAGGATAGTCAAATTCATTCCTCATAATCAGATTTCTTAAATTGAGGCAGTTTGGCTGCAATGACATCGACCTTCTCAATAGTCGGTAGCCTGGTGAAAAGTTCATTAGTTTTCTCCGCCAAAGCAGTAGCAAGTTTGCCTGAAATGTGCTCTTGCCTGCCGGGTTCATTCAGAAAGGCGTCAAAAATACCAAAGGTTGATGGACCCATACGTATCGCAAACCATGCAGTTGTGTTTGGCTCCCCCTCGACTAGAAAGAGACCTTCGCGCAAAAAGTTATCCACATCTGCCTCTTTCCCTGGCTTTGCCTCCAATCGAACAAATAGCCCTACATTAACCATGCATATCCCCTTTTAGAATAAGAGCATCCTGAATTTTGTTTCTTCATGACAGGATCACTATTCAAATGTATTTAAGAGTTATTTTATTAAAAATTCGTTCTTTAATTGTTCGAAAATTGCATTACTTGCAATCGCAAAAAAAATCTATTGAATTTGTAAAGTTGCTCCTGATTCGAACTTATTCAGCCATTTAAACCTAATAATAACAACAATAATAAAAATATTCTTTCATCTTGGATATTTTTAGAATATGATCAAAAAATTCACATTATCAATAACCCTGTTGCAGATACAAATACTTAACATGAGTTGCGGGGTTTGAAACCCAAACCAATTTCTAACCTAATTACATAGAGGCTGTTCATATATTTGTGGGTCCTCCATACCTCCCGCCATGTTTTCTTCATAAAGGATCACAAATGTGTGCCCTTCAGTATCATTTTTGAAACGAGTACCAAATTTGATATCAACCAACTCCTTGACCTCTACCTTTTTGAGAAATTCGTTTATTTGATTTTCCGCGACCGAAAGATCTTGGTGATCAATTATTTTAACCTTCATAAAACTATGTGTGCAATATTGGAGTAATAAGAATATTGTTGTTGTGATGGTTGTTGCTATCATGATAAACACCGCCGGCTTTGACATAATATGCGGAAAAATATCCTACTAGATACGCTTAATTATGGTAATTGGTATCTGTGTGATGGTTTATCCATTATTGATCCATTTTTAGTAATTCATATTAGTTAGAATCTTGATATAATAACTGAAAAATATGCAATTATGAGCCTAACTCAATTACAATGGTTAAATGCCATTTCCTTGATGTAATAAAATATCTCGAAATGAGATATTACGTTAAAAGCAAACTAAATCCTAAAGATAGGCAAAAGTTAAGGGATCCGCTAAAAAACGGTACTTTAGGCAGTGGCACAATTTTCCATGAAGGGGTGCAAACAGCACTAAGAGAGGGAACCATTGACGACGATGGTGATGTGGTGCATTTCATTGAAGTTTGCTATTGCCTGGAGTATGGTTTGTACCCTATGGCCATGGAGATTCCCGAGATAAGCAAATACTTTGGAGATGTTGTAGATGTAAAGGATGCACGCTTGAGAAACCACCACGATGGAGTGTGAGTTTTGCGATTGTACAAGAAACGTGAAATTGCCCGGCAAGTCCTTGGTTGAGGGATTGGGTATTCCAATTCCTGTGGCCCATTCCTTAATTATTCCTGATACTGTGCCAGGGGATATGCCGACGTCGATGGTAATCTGGTCCCTTGTTTTGCCATTTAGGTATTCCTGTATCACTAGCAACTTGATTGACTGGTTTGACTTAAACAACCCTATATCAGATATAAATAATTTAAAACGCTTATATACATAATATTAAGTTCGTCATTTCGGTCAAATCTTTCGTCACTTTCGTCAAAACGGTCGTCAAAATATTTTTTAAGGCAATAGTAGAGTAAATGCAGTGTGCTGTATGTATTGATAAATCCCGTGTGCCTTTAATTGTTGAGATCCTTTTTATTAGGAATAAAAAGTATAATTGTATTTAATCTCTAATATTATTTCAGGTAACTTTAACTGTGTTAAACAAAAAAGATTTATATATGTATTATAGAGTATTTTATTCCTCTTGAATGAACTGACTTATAATCAAATTTGTCAGGGGGTATCTTCTTTATCGTTAACGTCGATGTCTCCTTGTTCATCTGCATCTTCGCCATGTGGTATGTCGAATAACTAATTTGAATATAACCGATTAGACTAGTATCTCATCATGTCATCATCTTGTCCATAAACAAGTTATAGATTGATGCCTTTAACATCAGTTCATTAACAATATTGTTCCACTTTACAGAAGACACGTGTTCACCAAATGTTCTCTTTATGGATGAGAATGCAGATTCAGCCATCCATCGCATACCATATCCATGTCTTTTCTTCCATCGCTTTAGATCCTTAAGTTGCTGCATCACGGGTAATTTTCGTGGAATACATTTGGCGTTGTTCTTAACCGATGAATTCCTTCTTACTCTGATGGCAGGTATTATCTTCCTTTCATCAAGATGCCTAAAGTTGTCTTTGGAATCGTAGGCGCCATCAGCCATTACCTTTTTGATGTCATAGTTATTAGGAACACCCTCAACCAATTCCTTTAGCATCTTTCCATCATGAACATCTTCTTTTGTTACGGACATAGATACTATCTTTTTTGTCTTTATATCTACGGCTACATGTATTTTGATGAATCCTTTTCTTATCCTTTTGTTCTTCCATTTGTCAAGTATCCATTCGCCTCTATTGGTTACCTTGATGCCCGTACTATGGACTGCTATAATTATGTCGTCTTTTTCTGGATTTATTTTTGGGTCTAGGTTTATCTTCATCATTTCTACCCTCCACCAGATTGTTGTGAAATCGGGTACCATTTCTTTGAGCTTCTTTACGTATATTGACATCATTCTTAGAAAGCCTTCTAATTGACGGTATGGAAGTAGGTACACATGTACGGTGGCGAGCAGCGATATCAAGGAGTTCGGATATCGATAATGAGGGCCTTCCTTTCTTTCGTTCATTTTCTTTAGCTCTGCTCGCCAGTTCTGTAAAAAACCTGAATCAAATAGCATTTCACCTCGCCTAACAAGAGACTCGTTATACCCAGTCCAGTTAATCTTTCTCTTTGGTTTTTTCTTCTTTTCATTCTGCTTTGAGTTATTGGGCAACACTAATTCTACTAAAAGGATCTATATAGCTTATTTGAAGAGTAGTTATTCGACACACCATCGCCATGTCCTTCTTCTACTCCTTACTCCTCTTCCGCGTCGTCATCTTCAACAGCAGCAGACCCTGTCAATATTTCCATTTTGTCATCGGCTAAGTCTAATTGTTGTTCTGCTTGTGTATTATTACCGTTGTCTAAGGCCTGGATGGCTCCGTTAAGATAATTCTTTATTTGTTGTGGATCAGCAGTTTGATTAAGGGGTTGTTGTGATACCTGTTCAGTGTTATTTTGAGCATTTGCATCCATACTGGTAGCAACAGTCAAAAATAGTCTTGCTAAAATTAATGGTATTAGCCCGAAACTAAATATTAGTTTTGTTTTCATTGTAATCAGCTTTACATAAGATCGATAATAAGTAAATTGATACAAGGACCTAATTATGTTCATAGATTTAGGATTGTGAATGTCGATTTACTTTGTCATTTGTACCATAAATGTTTTATATTTAATGGCCAAAACAAAGAGCA
>JBBJMN010000004.1:0-47174 GCA_037720485.1 Candidatus Nitrosocosmicus sp. | reverse complement strand
AGATAGCGGAATTTTAAGCCTTTTTTGTAAAAAAAAATGAATTAATTTTGTAAAATACATGGTATATGCCATTGTTAAAATAGATTGATTTTTTTAATGTCAATTGAACTGAATGTAATATCGATAATAATTAATTATCCTTTAATATATCTAGATTTATAAAATATGAGCCTGTCAAAAACAGATTACGATATCATAGTAGCAGGTGGCGGACTAGCAGGCATGATTGTAGCTTCATCTGCAGCATATTACTCTAACCAGAGGTTAAAGATACTTGTAGTTGACAAAAATCCAAGAGAAATCCAGGGCAGAAAAACAATATCAGGTTGGATATGTGGTGACGCAGTTGGGAAAAACACGGTAGATTACATGAAAGATAGGATAAAAATCTCATGGGGCTCACCGGAAATTGAGCACCCTGTCAAAGGGGTTGTGGCATTTTCCCCTGACCACCAAACCAAAGTATCATTTGATGGCGAGGGATATATCCTAAACAGAAAGATCTTACCTCAAAAGCAGTTTAAGGAGGCGACCAATTTAGGGGTTGAGGTTGCGAACAACACCATAATAAGAAAGTCAATCACGGATAACAACTATGTAATAGGCATCGAAGGCGAAAACACAGAAACAAAGGAGATTTTCAAAAAAACCGCAAAAGTAGTGGTTGACTGTACAGGTGTAACATCGGTTCTAAGAACAAACCTCCCAATAAAATCATTCATTCAGCGGCGAATAGACAGGAACGACCTTGAGGCAACTGGAAGATACATCTATGATTTTAACTCAGAGGACGGAAAAGAGGACAAAACTTTTTTTGATCCTGACTATTGCATAATACACTTGGATCAAAAACTTTCACCTGGGGGATATGGGTGGGTTTTTCCCAAAGGTAAAAACAAGGTAAACATAGGACTGGGGGTCCAGCAAAAGCTTTTTGACAAAGCAAACAAAGAACTAGGAAGCAAAAGAGACCTTAAAAAACTAATTGATGATTACGTAAATATTAACCCAGCAATTAAAAACCCAAAACTATCAAATGAAGAGGAGGACACAGGTAATGAATGGGGCACATGGCAGGTTTCGGTCAGAAGGCAAAACGACTGCCTGGTAGCAAATGGATACGTAATGGTTGGTGATTCGGCCTGGATGCCAAAACCGCTGGATGCAGGTGGTATAGGACCCGCCATAATTGCGGCAACCATAGCAGGAAAAGACATAGTAGAAGCAATAGAAGAGAATGACGTATCTGAAAAAGGCTTATGGAGATACAATAAGAACTTCATTAATGAGTACGGATATAAAACGCCAGGTTTGGAGGTGTTCAGAAGAATGCTGCAGCAACTAACAAACGAGCAGATCAATTACGGGATGAAACACTTTTTGTCCAAAATGGATATTGAAAAAATAACCAATGGCGAACATCCGGTATTTGGCACCCTAGACAAAATTGGCATGCTTATAAGGGGGACACTCAATAAAAAACTAGCAGAAGACTTAAAGTACACATCAAGCGTGAATGAAAAGTTGGTAAACCACTATAGAAACTACCCCGAAGCTCCGGAAGGGTTTGTTAGCTGGTCCAACACATTAAATAAATACCTCACCGAGGCATTTACCAGATTTCTGTAGTTTGATTTTATTTTATTTTTTGATTTGATTTTTATTGAGGATTCACACTTGACAGCATTTTTTGTCTTTTTGGCAAAATTTATAACAAATAAATATGTGACAAACCACATTATTGTTGTTTCCGTTCCGAAACGCTTTTGAATTCGTTTAAGAACATTGTCCTTTGGTATTCCTCAGTCATTGTGATTCTAACATCCTCCATCATTCTTTTGGAAACATCCAATTTTTTTCTAATCCCAGGAATAAGATTATCATAGATGGAAAAAGGATAAACCAAGTTGTAGATGGACTGCATAATCTCAAACAAAGACAGCGAATAACCATGGTTGTTTTTCCTGAGATTGTCATAGATCATCCTTTTTATTTCGCCGGTACAATCCAATAGCCCAGTAACATATGCATTTAGGGATACATTCAGTTCATCATGGCCACTCAAAAAGGATTTTCTTTCAACGATTTCTTTTAAGACGTATGCTTCAACATATTCTTGCTCTGCAGGCCACAAATATCGATCCAAGTCGCAAATAACATAGTCTTTCAGTTTTTTGATTGAAGAAGACGCTGTATTTAGAAGGGCTTCAGAGTCTTTGACTTTATCACCATGCAAAAGGATTATTGCTTTACTGCACAATGAAATGACTTCCCGGGTCTCCTTTATCAAAGCCTCCCTCCTTTGTTCTAATTGTTTCATCTGGCTTGAGAGACTGTTTAGCGAATTTTGCACATTTTCAAAACCTACATTGTAATCCATTTACAAATTAATTTGATGTAGGTATGGATATAAATAGTAAAAAGGATAGCAGCAAAGAGCCGATCAGTAAAGAAAATCTAAAAAAAAATTTATTACATGACAAAATAACAAAGATGTTTCGATTGACCAATATTCGTAGAAGCAGGGGATATAATTTTGAGCACAATCTAGTCAAAAGGTTAAATATGGGCGAGTGGAGGGCAAGAAGGTTGGGAGGCTCAAGTACTGGGCTCCCCGATATTGTAGCAGTCAACAACAAGGAATCCACATTGCTGTCAATAGAGGCCAAATCCGGAACCAGTAGCAGCATATATGTACCAAACGATCAAATTGACAGGTGTTTTTTAATAACGGAAATGTTTGGTGTATACAGTAATCGCCATATCATACTTGCCTTTAAGTTTATGAGAAAGAAAAGACTGATGATTGGAGGTAAGATAAAGTACCAATCAAGAAAAATAAGGGAATACTACAAAATAATTAAATTTAAAGGAAAACCAAAAAACTTTCCCATCATCAAATGCAATTACAATGGAGACACTTATGCGATATACAAAACAAAAATTAAAAAGGTAAAGTTAAAAGACTTCAAGTTGCCTTTTGATTCCTAAACAATTTTTGACAACAGCAGCAAATTTAAAACAGAGATTCGCAAATTTAACGATAATGACAAACATCTTGTGGCGAGAGGGATGGATAAAACCCCTTCTTACAGAGTCCCTACCGTCAGAAAAATGCGGGATTTGCAACAAAGAATTTGGTGAACTAGATTTTGTAACCTCATGTGAGTTTTGCGAAATAGGCATTATTCACGACATATGTGCAAATAACCACATAGCTACGTCACATACCAAAGAACTCGGAGAAAAGATAAGCAAACACAAAGAAAAACAACTGCATTCGTTTCAGTAAGCAATTGCTATATTTATAATGTTTGATAATGTTTGTTAAGTAAAAAAAGGACATATTATATGCATAGAAATAATTATGAAGTAGAGAAAGGGTTTGAACCGATAACATCTCAACAAATGTACAGGATTGAGGATAATGGCGAAAAAGTATTTGGAATGAAGAAATTATTGATGATGGAAAACGCAGGTTCCAGGATTGCAGATTTCCTGATAGATTCCTTTAAGGACGATCTGGGAAAGAAGAGAATCATCTCTATTTGCGGCCTTGGAAACAATGGCGGTGACGCAATAGTGGCTACCCGTCACCTTTCCGCGTTCTTATCCTCAAAGTTTTCTGCAGAAAGGAATGATTTGGTTTTAGTGCTGGTTGGCAATCCAGGCCAAATAAAAACTGAAGAATCCAGGGCTAACTGGAGGACAGTCGAAAAGATAAACTCGATAAAGAAAATATGCTTTGATGCTCAAAATTTAAATGATATTCTAACAGAGATAGAAAATTCGGACATAATAATAGACGGACTGTTTGGTACAGGAATCAACGGAGCAATAAAAGAACCCTTTTCAAAAATAATAGACACAATAAACCAACGAAAATCAAAATCGTTTATCCTTTCTGTAGACATTCCCTCTGGCTTAAACCCAGACACTGGCGAAATATACGACAAATCCGTAATAGCCGATTCAACAATAACATTTCACAGGATAAAAAAAGGCCTTTTAGAAAACATTGGATACAGCGGGGAAATACACCCAGTAAAAATAGGAATCCCAATTGAGGCAGAACTTGAGGTGCTGTAAAGATGGTAAAAATAGAGCAATTTTTAGTGGGTAAAATGGATAATTTTACGTACGCAATTATTGATGAGACAAACAGAAAAGCGATCATAGTTGATCCGTCATGGGACCTGGAAATCATTTTTGACTTCCTGGAAAAAAATGGGATGGAAAACACATTCATCATAAACACACATTCCCATTTTGACCACGTGGTAGGTAACGATCAAGTGGTCAAGAGGACAGGCGCCAAAATAATCCAACACAAAAGTTCCCCCCTAAGGAAAGATATTGAAGTAGACGATGGGGAATCCATAAGATTTGGCGAATCAGAAATCAAAATAATACACACACCTGGTCATTCGGGAGACAGCATATGTTTAATCATTGATGACAAGATATTGTTGACAGGAGACACATTGTTTGTGGGGAGTTGTGGGCGGCTGGACCTTCAGGGCAGTGATCCCAATGAGATGTACAATAGCGTATACGACAAACTAATCGGCCTTGATGGAAACTTAATTGTTTATCCGGGGCATCACTATGGAAGCACCAAAACATCCACACTAGGTAAGGAGAAAAGCACAAATTTTGTATTCAAGTTTCATAGTCGCCAGGAGTTTCTAAATTTTATGGACAGGTAACTGAAAACAAAATAACGGATTTAAATTGAGATGGAGCGCAAAATTATGCCCCATGGCATGCATGCTTTTTTTTGGCCAAAAGGCAGGTTTTGCCATTTTAGCCATAATCCACACACATAAAAAAGCATAGGAAACATTCAATCAATCAAAAGTAACAGCATATGGAGAGAATTCTATTGCTGTCAATTGGATGAGGTCACCTAAAAACACACACAGTCGTTGGGATTTTGAAAACGGCAGATTTAGCCATTGTTTAAATGACATTCATACAGCGTAGAACCAAATGGTTTTTGTCATCATGTGTTTTTACGATATTGGTTTTTCAATCGTGGCGGAATAATTCTTTTCCAGCTCATGCAAAAAGATTTTTTGGGTTAGGGACTGTTCTTTCAAGTATGCAGCTATTGTGGCTCCGCCGGCACCTGCACCCTCCTTTACAAATCCTTCCGAATATGACCTCAATCCCGCCTTTGTGGAGCGGTCTAATCCCAAATCCGAATAAAGAATAGGAACATCATCCGCAATCTGATTTAACAGCCCTTCCAGGCTTGACTCCGCATCGTTGATTACGTACGATGTGGTTCCAATGCACAGGTTATTGTTGCATCTGATGTTTAAGGATTTTAATAGTGCGACAATGCAGCACATTTGGGTTCCTCCGGCTAGCATCACCTTTTTATTGCTAGACAGAATCTCCTGCACCATACCCAAAACAGTTGGCATCATCGGGTCGCCCAGGTGGGAAATGGCATTAAAGGGATCATGCTGATGATCGCCAAATTTAATGCAGGACTTTAGCATGGACTTTTCCACTATTTTGTTTTTTAGTTGATGCGGATTGTGTGGCATACTGCTGCTGACCTTGTTGTAGGCGTCATAACCCAGCAATAACAAAACCCCCAATGCGGTTGTAGTTCCACCTGGAATGCTTTCGCCAATAATCAAAAGATCATTGTTTTTAGATACCTGTTTGCCTATTAGTCTGCCCATCTCGTAATTTTCCATCACGTCTTTTAGATCCAAAGCTTTTTCTACGGCAATATTCCGGCCAAACTTGGATTTTATATCTATATGCGGAAGAATAGGTTTTACCGCCAAACCAGAGTCTATTACGGTGATGGGGATATTTGCCAGTCCCAACGCTGTCTTTGTTATTATTGCAGGTGTCGGTTTGCCATCCGGTGTAGCCGGAATGGAATCTATGCACCTACATCTTCCAAAATGTATGTATTCAGCGTCGGCAGCGGGCGTGAACTTTATTAATTCAGTATTTGCCCCAGCAATAGTCAATCCGGGTATTGTGGCTGTTTCGGTATATGATATTGCAAACAAAAAAGAGAGATTATTGGATTTAAAATTACTTGGACTAAAACTTCCATATTTAGCATCAATGGTTTTGATATTGTCGCTTTTCAATTTATTGTGGTATATCCCATTGACTGAAAAACTTTGCTTGCGATGGTTATTGCCAAGCCTTGCTTTTTTTTAAGAGCACAACACACAGCAGACACATATATATATTTAAATCACATAACAAATACACCCGCAAAAATGAAAAAAGTTTCAGACATGCATTTTTTGCCATCTTTTGTTTCAGTTTTCTATTCCCATTAACAAATAGCCCCCATCTCCCCATGCAAATGAAAATAGGGGCCACATAAACTACCCGTATCTTTGTAGATGGCACTAAACTCTTTACGACACCGCTTTGCGTATTTATATCCCAAAACCCAACAAACCCAATACCTTAATTTAAATACAAGATTTTCAGAACTGAGAAAATATGGTTAAAACAGAAAAAGTAAGAGGAATTACTCTAGTAGCTATAGCAGTCATAGGCTTTATGGTTTATTCATACGTTCTTTTTGCTACAGACCTTGGGGTGATATTAATGAAACTAACTGCAATATCAATAGTTGGAATCATATTTTTTATAGTAGGTTGGATAGGCTTTACGCTAACCACCGATGAAAACTCAACCAATAACTCAAACTAGCTGCTTTTTTTTATGTAAATATCAGTAACGGCCTGGTAAACTCTTGGGCCCACAGCCCTAACAATTTGAGTGTGTTTTATCTGATAATCGTAATTTGAGAAGAGGGAATGGACATGGTCTTCAGAATCACCCACGGCCTTTGACTTTGTGTCGCTTTTTATGTGCGAAAAGAAATGCAGGTACCCGCCAGACGGCTTTATGCAATTTACGGATATGTCTATAAATTCAAAAGCCTTTTCAGGCAAAGGCATAAGGATTCGATCTGCTTTACTTTCAAACAGCCCAGAAGCCAATATGTCCTGAGCATTGCCATGTAGGGAAATTATCCGATCTTGAAGTTTGTTTAGTTTTGAGTTTATTTTACTCAACACATATGCATCCAGATTTGAATCAATGTTATACACCAATGCCGGTGTTTTTTTGGCAATAATAATCGAGAATGTTCCTATTCCCCCAAACATGTTGACAACAGTTTCGTTTTCAGACACCAGATTTGATATTCTCAGCCTTTCTGTCGATAGGCGCGGGGAAAAATAGGAAGTGGCCACATTTACAAAAAATTGGCAACCATATTCTCTATATATAGTAACGTATCTGTCCTCCCCCGCAATTAACTCTAAGCCCCTGAGCCTATATTCACCATCTACAGCAGTTTTCTGCAAGAATACTGTCTTTAGGTTCGAAACATTAGATAAAAGGGTATCACCAATTAGTTTTTTTTTCATCAAAAGGGAATCGGGAATCTTAATTACCGCAATGTTCCCAATTATGTCAAAAGAGGAAAAGACGTCAGAAAGCTCGGTGTCTGACAGGACATCCCCAAGTAACCTCTTTAGTAATTTTGTCATAGATAGATAACAAAAAATGCCTATTTTTTTATGTAATAATAATTTCCCTCTTTCTTCTGTAGCCTATCCAGGCGGCTTTCTTCTTTGTTAACTCTTGGGCGACCAGTGGTCTCATCCCTTCTGAACGAAATGTTCAGTGATTTTAAAAACTCATTCATTCCAATTTCTTTGGTCATGGGTGAATATCCAGTTCCCTCGACTCCAGGGATGCCGTCAAAAATTATCAATGAGTCAGACACCAGATCGACAAGTTGGATGTCATGATCAATGATGAGTGCAGATTTGCCTTTTGATTTTATGAACCTCTGGACAAACTTCGCCAAAGAAATCCTGTCCTCAATGTCCAAGAATGCGGACGGTTCATCAAGTGCATAAATATCTGCATCACGCGCCAGAGACAAGGAAACAGCAACTTTTTGCAGTTCACCCCCACTAAGGCCCTTAACTGATTTGTCGTAAAGCTTTTTCAGGCCCAACGGAACCAGAATCTGCTCCTCCAATAAAGAACCTTCGAACGGGCCATTATTGGCAGAGTAAATCAAAGAACGCACATCTCCATCTATATCCTGATTTAGGTATTGCGGTTTGTAGGAAATCCGAACCTCTGAATCCAATTGGCCCTCATCAATACGCTCCAATCCAGACAGCATTTTCATAAAGGTCGTTTTTCCCAAGGCGTTAGCTCCAACTATACCTACAACTTCGCCCTGATGGATTTTACCGCCATTAACTTTGAGGTTAAAAGTCCCTAAAGTTTTTTTGATGGAGGTATAGTTTACAATAGATGTGCTGGATATCATATTTTCATTGGCGCTGGATATATCAAATTTATAGGCTTTGTCTCTAAATCGTACGTTTTCTGTTGGGATAAAGCCCTCCAAAAAGTTATTGATGCCTATTTTTGTACTTTGTAAAGAGGACACTATGCCATAAGACCCGGGTTCCCCATAAATAATAAAGATGTTATCCGACAGATAGTCTAATAACGACATATCATGTTCAACAATCATTACACTCTTGCCGTCTTTGGCCAAACCGTTGATGACCTTGCTCACGGCAAGTCTTTGGTAAATATCATTGTAAGAGGAAGGTTCGTCAAAGAAATAATAATCAGCATCCTTTGACGCGGCTACTGCAACTGCAAGCCTTTGAAGTTCTCCGCCACTTAACGTGGAAATGTCTTTGGTTAGGGAGTTTTTTAACCCCAGTTGGTCGACCAACAAATCCCGGGTTTTTCGCTCATCATATTTCTTTAACAATTCCGCAACGGTCCCCTTAAAGATTTTGGGGATAAGGTACACTAGTTGTGGCTTTATTGATGTTCTCAAAGATTTTGTTGAAATCTTTTCAAAATGTTTTTTGAGTTCGATGTTTGAGAGTTTATCAAATACATCTTCCCACCCCAAGTTTTTATCAAAGCTTCCAAAGTTAGGTTTTACATTTCCTGATAGTAAATTAATAATCGTAGACTTGCCCATACCATTTCTGCCGACCAACCCAGTAACAGAACCTTCCTTTGGAATAGGCAATTTGTAAAGTCTAAAACTGTTTATGCCATATTGATGAACCTTATCGAAACCAATCTCACGTGCAAGGTTGACTATAACAATAGCGTCAAACGGGCATTTTTTTACACAAATTGTGCAGCCGGTGCACAAATCTTCAAAGATAACAGCCTTGCCATCATCTGGCCTTTGGATAATACACTCACCGCCAGTTTTATTCACAGGGCAATAAATAATGCACTCCTGACCACATTTTCTTGGTTGGCACAACTCTTGGTCCAGAACAGCTATTCTATGAGTAAAATTTCCATGTTTATCCAATTTAACACATAATAATCACCATGATACTATTTAAATCCTAAATAGGATCATACCACACCCGTATGGTTCAAAGGCACAATAAGAATTATATATGGCCCAATTGCTATAATAGGTAGCCGGCCATAGCGTGAGGGCCCGACCCGGACCCATTCCGAACCCGGAAGTCAAACCTCATGTCGCTGCTGAATACTGACGTGCGTGAGCCGTTGGGAAGCAGCAGTGCTGGCGCCTTATAATTAACTTTAAAGTCAGCCTACCAAAACCAATGTTTTACTTATTTTACAATTCACACAATGGTTTTTTCATGCATTATAAACAATGCAATTTGTCACATATCGACAAAAACAATTAACAAAATAGACAAATATAGGGTAGGTATGGCAGCAGCAGACCAATATAGAAATTTACACTTTACACTACCAATTACAAGAGGTTTTGCTCCAGCATTTTGACGGTTGTTCGTATACCAAATCCAGTAGCACCTTTTGGATTGTAACTTTTTTCAATAGTACCGTCCTGAGTCCACGCAGTGCCAGCAATATCAATATGTGCCCACGGCAATTCATCAACAAAATGGGACAAGAATGCAGCGGCGGTTATTGCACCGCCCGTTCTGCCGCCTATATTTTTAATATTCGCAACGTTACTTTTTATAAGCTCTAAATACTCATCAAATAGGGGCAATTGCCAAATTTTTTCACCAGACGCCATCGAACTGCGAACTATTTTTTGGATAAGGTCGTCATTGTTTCCGACTATTCCTGCAACATTTGACCCCAGGGCAATTATGCATGCCCCAGTAAGGGTTGCAAAATCAATTATGCATTTCGGAGAGTAATGCTCTATACCATAAGACAACGCATCGGCCAAAATCAACCGTCCTTCCGCATCAGTATTTAAAACCTCAACAGTTTTGCCATTGTACATCTTCAGGATATCACCGGGCCGATACGACGAACTGGAGGGCATGTTTTCAACCGACGGAACAATCCCTACAACGTTGATGGGGAAATGAAGCATACTCAATGCCTTAATTATTCCGAGAACAGTGCACCCACCACTTTTATCAAATTTCATTTCGTCCATTTTATCGCTGGGTTTGATAGAAATTCCGCCTGTATCAAAGGTAACAGCTTTTCCAACCAAAAGAACAGGTTTTTCACCAGAAATGCCTTGATTGTATTCCAACACAATCAGCTTTGGCGGGTTCTCACTGCCTTTGCCCACGGAGACTATGCCATTCAGTCCCAAATTCTCCATTTGGTATTTATCTAACACTTTAACTTTTACTTTGTTCGTCGCCTCCAAGGAAATCGCGGAGGCCGCCAGTTGGGCGGGATTAAGATGGTTTGGAGGTGAATTGGCCAGGTCCCGCGCATAGAAAACAGATTGGGCAATTATCAAGGTTTTTTTAACGATCTCTTCAAGTTCGGTATGGAGATCTTCGGATATGATAGATATGTTGCACAAATCATAAAAATTTGACTTGTCTTCACTACTGTCCTTGTATTTGTTAAACTCATAAAGAGAAAGGGTCAGACCCTCTACAATAGATTGCACATTGTCAGCAGTGTTGTTGTAAAAATTTGAGATTATGATATTATGAGCAAATAATTCTTTTGCCTTTAGTGATATGATTCCGCCTATTTGACGAATTTTGTTGGAATCTAACTCGTCTTGTTTTCCCAATCCAACCAATAAAACTCTTAGGTATTCGTCTTTTTCACCTTTAACCAGAAACAAAAGGTTTTTTCCAAATTTTTTTGCGTTTTTGTTTGCATTTGTTATGAGACTGATGGTTTTTTCATTTAAACCAATGGAGTTAACTTTATCCAAGTAATTCGGGTAATCAACATCCTCATGTAAACCGACAACAAGTAAGCCGTCGGTCAGGTTGACATCGTCATAACTTTTAATCGATATCTCCACCATAACAGATATTTCAATGCCCATTTTATAATTACTTATCTAATTTTTTCAGGGCGTATGGAAACAACGCATAAAAAGTGTGTTTTTGATACTAATTCAGATATCCAGATAAATTTATTGCTTCCATTTTATCGAACATCCTATTGAAGGGTCAAAATCTTTTTCAATTGCAAGTCCACCCAACAGTCTATTTATGTTCTCCTCCATAGTATTTTTTGAGGGTGTCATATTGGGCTCCAAGGCATCGTTGATTTTGCCATGGAAAACCAGTTTCCCACCCTCATCAAATAAAAACGGATCTGGGGTGCAAACAGCACCATATTCTTTTGCCACTCTCTGAGTATCATCCATCACATATGGGAAATTAAGCGAGTATTCTTTTGAGAACTTTATCATGTTGTCCAGCCCTTCACCCTCATAGTCAGGATCGTTACTGTTAATACATATAATCTGCAAATCCGCTTTGTCAAATATATTTTGAAGATCAACAACATCGCCTATCCTTGCTTTAACGTACGGGCAATGGTTACAGACAAAAACTACAAGAATTGACTTGGAATTAAAGTCTTTCAACGAATACGTTCTATTATCTACCCCCTTTAGCGAAAAATCCGGGGCTACTGAACCAGAAGTCAATTTTTGAGAGGAAAGTGTTTTGGCCAATGCAATAACATACGATTAAAATAAGATAAATGTTTTCCACACAATAAAAAAACGATCACAGCGGCATGAGAAACCCTCATTCTAGTAACTCATCAAAAGCGGCCTATTCCCTTAAAAGACGCACCATCAAATGAACTTTGGTTCAATAAACCCCGGCCATCATAGATTGGGGTTTTGCCTGTTTTTTCTTTGGATAAAGCGGAATACTCTTTGTGGTCTGTAGCCAAAATTATTAGGTCCCTGTTTTTTATCGAAAATTCAAGGTCATTTGTTATTTTTATTGTTTTGTTTTTGGCAACCAAAGACTCATCATTGGACATGGGATCGTGAATGATTATATTTGTGATTTTTAACTGTAGTAACCTTTTTACCAGGTTGTAGGTGGGTGAAAGCCGCGTGTCTGAAACACCCCCTCTAAAAGACAGACCCAATATAGTCACCCTTGCTTTTTTTACGTCCTTTTTGGATATCATTTTTAATGCTTTGGATAAGGCATAATTAGGCATATTGTCATTGATTGCCCGGCTTGTTTTTGTTATCTTGCAATCAAGCTTGTTTTTGGTTGCAACATCCAAGATAAATTGAGGGTAAACGGGAATACAGGCACCCCCAACCCCGATTCCAGGATTATGGATATGGCAAAACGATTGGGAGTTGGCTGCGTTTTTTGTCTCCCAAAAATCGATCCCTAATTTTTCACACAATATGGACAATTCATTAGCAAGGGCAATGTTGACATCCCTATAGACGCCCTCAAGCAGTTTTTCTGCCTCTGCGGCCTTTATGCTGGAGATTCCTATAACCCCCTTTTTGAATATCAGAGAGAATATGCTTTCGGCCAATTCCAAGCTGTGTTTTTCTAACCCAGCGACAATTCCTGGATGGCCTTCCTCTATATCATAAATCGCCCGGCCTTCATAGATTCTTTCCGGATTGTAAACGACAGAGAAATCCTTGCCAGCTTTTAGTTTGCTGGCTTTTTCCAATATCGGAATCAAAAACTTTTCTGTTGTTAAGGGAGGGACCGTAGGATGGAGCGAAACAATATCACGGGGTTTTAGGCCCCTGCTTATGGATAATGCAACTTCTCTGACTGCGCCAAGATCTGCAGCCTTATTTTTTATTAAAACGGGTACGCATATCATTTTTAGTTTAGAGTCAACAGAGGCCTTGATTGGATCATCATAAACTAAAAATTTTCCATTTTTTAAACCCTCGCTAAAGGCTTCGTTTACGCCTGGTTCCGGTATATGTGTAAGCCCCTTTTTTGCGTTTTCCATTACCTTTTGGGATTTATCAATACCAATAACAGTCACACCTGATCTGAGCCACGATGATGCAATTGGTGCACCAACATGTCCCAACCCATAAACAGCAACAAGATATTCCCCGGCCAGAATTTTTTTTGTGATTGTTTCGGGAGATTCCAAAGTTGAAGAATCATTTAATGGGGACTCTTCTCTTTTTTTATCTTTCGGCAATGTCATGGTTTGTTTAGATTACCAACCATTTATTATATCTTGGTTGCAATGTGAAATCGGCGCATAGCCCTCAAACCAAATATCAAATGTACCCCACTCTTTGGGTTTTCAACTTTGACAATGTTACCAACAATCAAAGTTAACCACCCTCAAACATTTCCATCACATTAACATTTTAGGCATTGTTTTTGGGGCATTTGCCCAGGCCTTTGATTAGGTTAATTTGTGTTTCCGAAACCATGTTTTTGGCATTGTGTCAGATAGAATAATTAACGGATCAACAAAAGGCTCTGAAAAGACAAAACCATATAAAGTATCTTAGTGTCAATTTAAAGATCATGGAGAATAAAATAATTATTACTGATAGCACATCAATAAACTAAATAATGGATATCATGCTTCACTCTCTGAATATAGCTGGATCAGAATGGTTCATCATATTATTAGCATTAGTCATAATCCTTGTGCCAAGTAAGATATCAGGCATATCAAAAACCATCGGAAAATTTGTTGGGGAATATGAAAAAGCAAAAGGTAACCTGATCAGTGAAAAAAACAACATATTGCAGCAAACAACAAATGCACACAAACAGTATATTGGCCCGGCCATTCAAAGGCCAGTGTCATCTGAACGCGAAAAGTTGGAAGTAATTGCTAAATCACTACACATAAACACAGAAAAAAAGTCAGACGACGAGATACGCAATTTAATATCCTCAAAGTTAAAAGAAACTCAGGCATGACCAACAGACAGGTGTTTTTTTTCGCTCGATGAGGTTTGAATCACCTCCATCAGGAAGGAAAAATAGTATAAGGATTATTGAGTGGGTTTCAAAAGACCTGCTTCTAACAATTGTTGTATTAACTGAACGACCTCTTGCTCGATTTGTTCTCTGGGCAGTTTTAGCTTTGCAGAAAAACTATCAGATAATTGATTGACTGTTTTGGTCCCATCACAATTTTCCCAAAACCCCACAATATTTTCATTAACCATAAAGCCCTGTTCTTTATCATTTACCAAAGTTATAGAGCCATCCTCTTGGTTAAGTATTTTCCCACTTTTTGACGGCATATAGGTGTTGTAATCAATCTGAAACCGTAAGGAAGGCTTCCCATATCCAAGCCTTTCCCTGACCGCAGGATTCATTTTTTCAATTGACCAGGGTGGATCCCATACAATTTCTACATTGATTGAGCCAACGCCCTCAATTTTATTGACATATCTTTTAACATCACCGACCAAAGTATCATGTAAAGGGCATCCCCTAGTGGTCATGGTCATCTTTATATCAACATCATTTTTATCCGATACATTTACACCATAAATTAAACCCAGGTCAACAACGTTGACTGGAACTTCCGGATCCATACATTTGCGCAATTCTGAAAATATTTGCTCCTTTGAAACTTGCTGCGTAGCCACCATTCAAATTGTATCTAACTGCTTTTTAAATTTTTTTCGCTGATTGTTAAAATTAGAAGGAATATCACCCATCCCAAAACACCCCAGAAATGCTTTTTTCAAAAGGAGGATTTAGGACCCCTTTTTCAGTTATTATGCCGGTAATTAGGTTTGGTGGAGTCAAATCAAACGCAGGGTTAAAGATTCTAACCCCTTTTGGTGCGATCCTTTTGCCCGCAATTTGGACCACCTCATCTACAGACCTTTCCTCAATAACAACGGTATCTATGCTATTTTTTAAATCAAAAGTGGAAAGGGGTGCAGCAACATAAAATGGAATGTTATGAGAATTGGCCAACAGGGCGATTTGATATGTTCCAATCTTATTGAATACATGGCCCGTTTTTAATATCCTGTCGGCACCCACTATTACCTTATCAACCATTTTGTTATTCATCAGATATCCAACAGCAGTGTCTGGAATCAGACTTACGTCAATTTCATCATGAACTAGTTCAAAGGCAGTTAGGCGAGAACCCTGCATAACTGGTCTTGTTTCTGTTGCAAATACGCTTATTTTTTTTCCGGATTCCTTGGCAGACCTTATTACTCCAAGGGCGGTTCCGTATGATACAGTAGCTAATGCACCGGCATTGCAATGTGTCATTATCACATCTCCTGTATTGATCAGCTTTGATCCAAATTTGCCCATAATTTTATTTGTCTCAATATCGTCTTGAGACATTTTTTTCACCATTTTAATTACATTTTCCTTTATTTCGGAAACAGTCTCATACCTGTTGGACACTTCCAATATTTTATCTAGCCCCCATTTCAAATTGACTGCAGTGGGCCTAGTCTCAACAAGGTTTTTATAGGCGGAACCGAGGTCGGACAATAATTCATTTTTGTTATTGGAGACATGGTTATGGACACAAAGAGCAAGACCCATTGCACCTGCGACACCGATTGCTGGAGCACCCCGAATGGACAGATTTCTTATGGCATCGCATATCTCATAATGATTTTTGCAAATAATATATTCCAAAGTTTCAGGGAGTTTTGTCTGATCTATCATTTTGACGTAAACAGGATCATCATTCCATGTTACGGTCATCAGGGTATTGTTATTGACACCTACCGACATAAGGTAACTCACTTAGCAAAGATTATTTATTTCTACTACATGGGTTAGAAAATACGATCCAATATTCAGCAGATTTTTTTACTCGAATATACATTATTTCCTATGGATATGGAATCACGATTGAACAAGGTTTTACAGATACCAAAAAGAAAACTCATAGTTTCTCTAAATGACATATCACTAAACAGAGATGGCAGACAGTCAGAAAACGTAGTGTTTGTTTTGATGGTGGAAGAGTCACCAGGATCGGCAGGTGGACGAGGAGGAGGGTCAGGAAATAGGAAAATAGACAAAATAATGGGCTTTAGAATAAAAGACAGCAAGGATGTAAAAATTTTTGAAACAGAAAATCCAGATGTTATTGAAAAATTTGATATACCATATAACGCGGTAGCTATGGATATTGTTTTAGAGTCAGGCGATCCCTTTGTGGTTCAGGGTGTAGTAGACGACGATTTGGTACAATCATATCTAAGATGGATAGAATGACCTGCGAAACACTCAACAGTTCTTTCTTTTAATGTGCATAAGGTAAAAATGCTCGTGCCTGCAATGCAAAGAACAGAATTCCGATTTGCATTGATTGCCATTTTCAAAATTGCATCTTATTGGCTCAATATTGTTAAATTCATTGTTGCAAAATGTACATACAAATTCAAGGTATGGAATTTCTTTGTTTGTGAAATGCGCCCCGCATTTTCTTTTCTCTTTATACCAAAGTATTTTATAGTTAGTTTTTTCGACAAACGTCATGACTCTATCGTATGCCTCGTAAAAACCGGCAGCAAAAAATTGCCTATAGTAGACCTTTTTTAAGTTACCCAATTTAATGAATGATACAATCCATTTCTCCCCAAATGGATTCTCAAAGCCGCATTCTTTCGGAACATCATCAAAATTGTGAGAATTATCATCGTTCATCTTGGATGTCCTTTGGATTGATGTTTGCAAGGCCTTTGCTTATCAAGTAAACAGCAACATACTCCGGAACATGATTTTTGCCCTCATTTACGGCATACCTTTTTCCCTTAAAAACAAGAGAGACAGGAGCAAAACAGGTAATTTCTACTTTTGATTTATCAAAAAAGCAGGCCTCGCTAAACGGATCAAAAGAGTCAAGGCCATTACAAAGGATTTTGGCGAGACCGCTTTTGCTATTCAATGACCCAGCTAGTCTGAAAATTCTGTGAATGTCCATTGTTACCATGGGGTCGATTTTTACGGAAAGCTCATCAACAGTCTTTGAAACCATTTGCTGAAAATCACATTTCATGGCATTTTCTAATTTTTCTATCTGGCTAATAAAAGCGCTATCAGTGTTTTTACCAGAGTAAAAACTAATTTTAAGTTTTTTCAGGATTCTATCTCTCCACCCAGATTCCAAAAGTTGTCTGTTTTTCAATTGTGGAACAAATTTATTGTCGGGGGTTTTTTTTACGCCCAAGGTCTCCATTTTAAATCCTTTGCCCAAAAGATAACTTGCTATCTCGGATCTCTCGTTTGAAAGCAAGGGATAATAATCGCCATCAACAATATGCAAGTGGAATCCATTGTTGCCCGAAAAATAAATAAAAATCCGGCTCCTTTCAATTCCAAAATCCTCCATTAAAAAACTCAACAACTTTGTAACCTCTTTTTTCAAAGAGATAATACAGTTTTTGCAGGGGATGTCTATTGTATGTAACTTGGAACTATTGCAATTGGTGCACTTTTCTAAAACGCCTTTGTTTATAAATCTACAGGCATAGCATTTTGTAAAGTTATGGGCAATGGCGCATTCAAGATGCAGGTCTTTTCCGTCAATATCGAAAATCAATTCCGAACCGCTCCATTCTTTTTTGTCCATAGGCTCAGTGGGTCGGTCATAAAATGAGGAGGAACAATAGATGTCAGAGGGGGCAAACTTCAGAACAAATGCATACAGTTCGCCGGAGTTTTTAAATGATAGATGGCGGTGCATTTTATCATCGTCAAATTGACGGAATCCAAACTCATGTAAATGGATTTTTTTAGGCAAAGTTATATTTGCAAAAAAGTTAAAATAATATTTTTTATATGTTTTTTTCAACCAGGTTTGGTTAATGCGAAAGGATTGCGAATATTCATCAGTATCGGCTTTCAGAATGGTCTCTTTTTCTTTTGAGGTATTTGGAATCCCTTTTAAATCACTTTTGCCATTGTTTGCGGAGGAAAACATGTTAGCTACCCATCATTCCCCTTCTGCTCAACAACTGAACAGGATTAATAATACCTTTGCACACGTTTGTCTCATGGCACAAATTTTCCATTTTTATTTTTTCGCATGAAGGTACAAAATACTTTTTTGAGCTGCCAGCCTTACCCGATAAATGCTCTAGCTGGTATCTTGTTATCCGTTCATTAAAATCAGGCAATTTCCCAAATACTCCCACTATCTCCTCAATATTTTTACCTGAAAACAGCAAAAATGTTGCTAGTAACAATCTTGCAGAATGCGGCAAATTTTCACCTGCATCCAAAACCCTGTAGAGATGCTCAATACAAGGGGGAGTTATGCTGTTTTTGCTTACAAAATTAGTATCAGCCTTTTTGTTTATGGAATCCCAATAACTCTTTAACTTTTGAGATTTTACTAAAACTTGGTTTGGAAATGCAATTGATTTCATGTTCTTTATTTTATCAATGATCAACAGACTCAACTCATTCCGAAACAGCCTAACGATTTCAGTAACAGTAAGAAAAACATATCCAGCCTGGACCGTTCTGTTTATTAGCTTCCATTCTTGCTCATGGAAAATTATGGAGCGTTGTATATAATCAAGAACTCTAATCTTATATACCTCAATGGTTTTTGTTTCCGCATAAACATCAATTTTAAACACTTCTTTAAAGATTTTCAATAAGACCAATCTCTTCCTCTCGTCTTTAAAAGAATTTTTCAAATCATCTATCAGATATTTTTCAAACCTCATTGATTCCAACAAGGCAAATTTTTTGGTAACAACATCAATCGACGCAGACTTCAATATCAATAAGGACGCTAAAAAGGTTAAAATCTCAATTTCAAATTTATCTATTTTATAATAGTATCTGGTTTCATTGTTTTTTATAAAGCTTTCAATTTTATCAAACGATCTGTTTATTATAAAAGACATTTCACTTCTATCAAATTCCAGTAAATCAAAATGAGTGTCTTTGATATATAGTGAAGCCTCATTTAGGAAAGGATATTTAGCTAAATCATTTGTACCCAGTTTTATCGACAATTTATATTAATATACAATAACATTGTCAGTCAATTATAAGATTTTTTGTCAATAAAACAATTAAATTTAGAGGCTATTTATATGGTGGTAGGTCTATGGAAAAATTACAGTTATCAGAGTCCTGTAAAAGTCTAAAACATGCTGATTGCGCTGAGTGTATGTGCAGTTGCCATGTACCCGGTACAATGGAAAACTTGGCGCGCAAGATATCTTTGCTCGACAAAAAAAGTCCAGGGATCGGTGAAACCATATAACAAAAGGTAACAAAAACAGATAAGGTATTAAGACCTGCAACAGGAAAAAATGGTCAATCGCCATCGTCATCTTCGGTCAAATCCTCAGGACTATTGTTTTCTGGAACGGAAATAACAGTATCTGATGTGGACCAGAATTTAGGATATGTATTAGGCTTCATCACCATTCTTTTGATTTGAAAAGAAATGCCCTTTTTTTGCTTGAAAAAGTCATCAAAGGCTAACAATGATGTCCCAAGGCCAACAATTTCACCTTTTTGAGTATAAATGCCAACAAGGTCATTTCTTGCCAAATTCTTAGGGATGGCCACAACGCCAGGCAAAGCCAGTTGTGCACCATGACAAAGGGCGTCTACAGCAGTGTCTCTAATCGTTACAGCAGGTATATTGGTTAAAGCAGACTCTATTGGAAGGATAAGTCTTCGTAATTTGTCCTCTTCGTTTTTTTCCTTATAGATGGAAAACGCATCCACTAAATCATGTAACCTGACAAACTGCATCTCATCAGCAAAGTCCCACACTTTAGTCCTTCGCAATTCAATCATTGAAGAACCCCACTCAAGCACCTCACCCATATCATAAACCAATTTTCTAATATAGGTCCCAGATTCGCACAAAACCCGTAACAGGATCAGTCGATCAAACTGATCTAACAAATCCATCTCATATATGGTTCTGATGCGGGTTTGACGTTTTACAGAGGATCTTTGTGGTGGTTTTTGGAACAGGGGTCCAGTAAATTCTTTTATTATTTTTGCCAATTTTTCAGGAGGAATTTGATTATGGATTCTAGCTAATGCCACATACTCTTTCGGCCCCAATAATAGAATTGGGACTATTTTTGTGCCTTCCTCCAAGCCTATCGGCAATAATCCAGTTGTACCAGGGTCCAAGGTTCCGCTATGTCCCGCTTTTTCTATATCCAATATTTTCTTCACGTACGAAACTATTTCATGGCTAGTGTGCCCTGGGGGTTTATCCAATAAAATCAATCCATAACTAAGTAAATTTTTGATAGGGCGTTTAGATGGATAGTAACCATACTTTTCATCGGTTATACTGTCGTTTATTGTTATAAGATTATTTAGTTGAGGAAAGATCTGATCCATATATGTTTCTACATAAATAGGTTATAAATAAATCAAGAACTCAGGATATTCACAATGATTCTTTTAGACAAGTCAATAAGGCAATCCAAAGACAACAAATCAGTATTTAATGCAAAGTCAAAGACATCCAGGTTTTCACCAAAACTAAAATCATAAATCCTTTTGTAGATTAGCTTATTCTCATTGTCCCTGCGTAGAACAATTCTTTTTGCTTCAGGTATGCCAATCTTATCCCTCATAGCCAACCTTTTTGCGCGGTTATCTACCGAGCCCTGTAACCAAAAGTTAACTGTGGCATCAGATATCCACGGAAGGGTATAACTGGTTATAACTACATTTCCGCCATTAACCAGGCCAATCAATCTGTTATCAACCTCCCTATCAAAATTAGGATCTTTGTTTCTTTCTTTCATAAAAGATATGGCTTCCTCTGTGTCCCACCAATCATGATTTAATGACGAAGAATAACCCCGTTCATATGCCACCATTTTTAAAATATCGCCACCATTCCATAGCTTTAGATTGAAATCTTTTGCTATGTTTTCCGCGATAGTAGTTTTACCGACTGCAGGCCATCCAGAGATAACAACACTGATCTTTTTTTTTATTTTTATCATTTGATTCATTTTTTATACAATTTATTTCATTTGACCCCATTTTTAACACTAAAACTGATTTTGGTCTTTTTCAACTTCTGTATATATAAAGCTATCAAAAAAAAAGATGATTTGCGCTGATGAAAATATTAACAATACACACCTTTTCTGCGGTTAGCTGGTTTCACTGATGCGTTTATCTACCCATATACACTGCATCAGTTGTTTGAAACTTTATTGCTGGCTTTTGATCCTATAAATCCACATTGAATTATGCTTTAGCTAATCAATATTGCGACTCTGTTTAACAAGGCAGAAAGAATAAATTTTAAATAAGAAACCACATGATATCCGATATTTTTATAATATGTAACCTGTAACAAAAAAGTAAATCAATAAGATTTAATGAATAATTGTCTTGCATATGCGCAATGTTGCTTCCTCTAACTGACCATTGTTATTTTGAACAATGGAAAAAGGACATCCAGAGTAAATGGAGCTTGACGCAATCATTATTTTAGAGATATCTAGATCGTTTGATATTTCATCTGCCGTAATCAAATCTCTTTGCCTAGCGATATCTGTTTTCCGCCTTTCACAGACTTCTTCAGAATTTGCGGTCAGTAGGATAAGATGGGTTGGCTTTAGGATATCCAACAATTTGTATGGTATTCCAGGATAATACCCTTCCACCGTGTTTATAAAAAGATGGGTGTCTATAATCACCACCTCATTTTTAAGTGAATAGATGTAATTGGCGGTTATTTCTTGTAGAGATCTTTGCTGTTCAAGCGTCAATTTTCGAAGCTCATCCCTGTTTGCAATTGACAATAGTTTCGCCTGTTCAAACATCAGTGTTCCAAACTCTGCAATTTTAACATCAACCCCCTGTTTTGAAAGAGTATTCAAAACATTCGTTATAACAGTAGACTTTCCAACACCGGGAATTCCAACTATTATAACCCTTTTACACATATACCATCTTAACTAAGAAATAAAACCAATATTTTTATCTTTATAATTTTATATTATTAACACTAAAACTATACTTTAATTTTAAAAGCAGTTTAAAAAATAAATTTTATAATTTTGGTTTAAAAAAAAACAAAACCAATGCTTTAGTTTATTAGGCTAATCCCTTCCTATCAATGATGCAAGTTTTGGCATATGGACGTCTACTTGTTCTCTGACCAACAGGTTATAGTAATTCACAAGGATATCAACCATCAACAACAAACCTATACCGGATCCGAAGACACTAAAGACATTTGAAACACCTGCCAGTAACCCAATGATTATTCCACCAATTATAGTAACGGAGGGAATGTAGCGGTTAAGCAAAGACTCAACTGAGCTTTCAGAACGCCGAAACCCAGGCACCTGCACATCTGCATCCAATAGGTTCTTTGCAGCAGATTTCGCTGAGAGTCCACCAAGTTCAACCCACAACCGTCCAAATATCGTGATAATGATCGTCATAAACAATACATATACCACAGCATGCAAAGGATCAGCTGAAGCAGCGTCCAAAGACCTTGGCGGATTCATATAATAGAACAAACCGCCAGATGGAGTTTGGGCTTGTCCGTTATATTGAGCAATCATATTGAAAAAAGGACTGTCGTTGTTAGGGTTAAAGTTGGCCCACAGCATATGCCCCACGAACATTGCATTTGCCAATAGTGCCGAAGCTAAAATCACAGGTATGTTAGAGGTGTATAGAAGTTTTATCGGATATGTAGCCGTAAATCCCCTATACCTAGTTGATACAATTGGAATGTCAATATGGATTCCCTGGGTATAAACCAATAGCAACAGTATACCACTTGTAATGCCCAAGCCAAAGATGCTTGGCAAATTAGGGGTAGGTGCTGGTGGGGCAGAGCGTAGCACCATATCCCCGATATGGCCGTTGAGCCCAGAATCAATTAAGCCAGGTATAAGCCCAGTCAACTCCGGAAAATTCGGCACTGGAAAGGGGTTAAAGATACTCCAGACAATAGTTTGAGCGACCCCAGCCATGATAAACACACTTATTCCCGATCCAAGTCCCCAGCCTTTCTGAACAAGCTCGTCTAAATACATAACTATAACACTGGCCCCAATAAGCTGTGCAATCAAAACGCCAGTATGCGCCGGTGATGGTGTTGACCCACCATAAACAGCCATACCATAGAGAGCACCCTCTGCAATAATAACAATTATTGTAACTATTTTTGTTGCAGAGGTAAAAAGGGAACGATCGTTTGGGTCTCTAAAGTTTAGCTTAAGCATGTCAGACCCTTTAAGTAACTGCATCAGCAATCCGGCAGTAACAATAGGCCCAATGCCGAGTTCGATAAGTGTTCCTTGCTGTGCCGCGAATATAACCCTAGCAAATGCTAAAGGATCGTTAGCAGGATCGGTAATAATGCCATATAACTCAATTTGACCCATTGTAAAATAAATCAATAAGGCAACTCCAGTCCATATCAGCTTATTCCTTAGCGTAATCTTCTTTTTGGGCTTTTCAACCTGGGGAATAAAAGGTGAAACTTTCTTTACTACTGTTCTAAAAATACCGTCATTCTTTATTGAGCTCATTTAAGGTCAACACCTCGCCTCCGGCTTCAGTAATTTTATCCTTTGCAGATTTTGAAGCCTGCTTAACTTTAATGGTAAAAACTGCTTCAACCCTACCGCTTCCCAAAAGTTTTTCATAACCTAATTCTCCTAGGTCCAAAACAGCCTTACCATCCTCACCAGATTTAGAATATCTTAACAACTGATTCAAGTCCCTTAAATTGACCCACCTAGAAACATCGCTTTTCCTTAGGGCATGAAACTGCTCATGCCCAAAATGATCGGGTTCCTCTTTGAGAGTTCTCATGAAGAAATGTTTATGTTTTCCTGCGTTTCCAACGCCACCTCGACTGCCTGAAGCACGGTGCTGACCAATCTGTCCCCAACCACAAAAGCGTGTCCCACGCTGTCTTCTACTTTTTCTTAAACGAGTAGCCATAGCACACTATCACCAATTCCATCCATTCAATTGATAAGGAGAAAGAGTATAAATATTAAAGTTTTCGAATGGCAATAACAACAAATTCGAATTACAATTCATTTTGTTTCACTACATCATCCTTTTTACGATAGATAGTAACTCTTTGTTTTCCCCAAGGATTCCAGCCTGGGAATATGATCTTTTTGACTTTCTCTTAAATCCGCCTTTAGGTGGGTTTAATGCAAACCACGGTTTTATTCCGGATATCTTTGATAGATACAACTCATTTTGAGAAATGATGGATACAATCTTGCTTAAATCAGCAACTTGTGAATCTTTGTTTTCAGTATTATTGTTATTGATTTGGCCATTAGAGTTCTCTGGTGGTGGTGGTGGTGGTGCTGTATCCGGTGCTGCTGCTGCTGATAGCAGCTTTGATGCAGAACTTCTACCCCTTTTCTCTATGAATTCCCTAATAAATTCAGTGTCTACACTCGTCCAGGACACATATTCCTTGATTTTCCTTAGCATGCCTAAAGTCTGCTCATTTTCTGGAATTATTGTGGCTCGAAATCGCTTATTCAAACTGAGACTTTCTAGTGTTATTCTTGCCCAATAAGGAACATTTACAGTCCCTTTCATTCTTACTACTAAATATACCATTTTGATATCTACCCCGTTTGGAATGTATTTCTTAATGCACTAAATATGGCTTTAGCAGTGGATGACATAGTACTGGTTGATCCATAGGATCGGGTCCATGCATCTTTTAGTCCAGCCAACTTTAACAGGTTTTTGATATGCTCGCCAGCCACAATGCCTAAACCCCTAGGGCCAGGTATTATTTCGATGGTAACACTCCCCCCTCTTCCCCTTACTTTAAAGGGTACAGAATGAGGCTGCCCACATCGGCATTCCCAGCTTCCACAACCGAGTTTAACCGGAATTACGTTCAAGTATGTAGCATTGGTGGCTTTATCTATTGAATTTCTCATTTGGTGGGCTTTTCCTTTACCCAATCCAAACCAACCCGACTCATTACCCAAAGCAACCAAAGCATTAAACCGTGTCAATTCACCAGCATCTGTCTGTTTTTGAACTATATCAACACTAACCACCTGGGTCTTTACATCAGGTAACAGATGTTTTACAATTTCTGCTTCCTGTATTCTCATGCCATTTTCAAAAATTTGCTCCATGGAATTTATTTTCCCGCTGGCCACCATCATTCCCAATGTGGTTCTAGGCTTCCATTCAACTTCAGCCTCTTCCCTTCTTGCCATCCTACTCATCTGATTCACCTTTATTGATAATCGAATAACAAGACTCGATAAAATTAATATTGTTTATTTTAAACACATCCTACCTTATTTAAAACAGAGATATTTTTTTGTTTATTATTCTTTCGTTATTTAAAGTTAAAAACATCTTATTTCCCTTGTTGTTGCTGTTGATCAAAACTACTGGAAAGTATTTTATCTCTTATTTCCTCAAAATGCTTTGGGTATTCCTCAGGATCCAAATTATTATGAAGTAACTTTGAAAACCTTTTCTCATAGAGACCTTTATCCTGTTTCAACACTGCAGCGTATTTGGCAACGTGAGTGCCATTTATCCTATTTTCATCGGGCATGGACTCTTCAGATAATGGTATTTTAACACCGGTTGATGCAACCCCTTTCAGGCATGCAGCTATTTTACTTGTAAAAGATGTCTTTCCGGTATATAAAATGGCAGAGTCATCATTTTTGCTGAGCATCTTCTTGCCCATCAATAAACCCACCAAGAAACTAGCAGACAGATTGTTTGATGCCCCCTTCCATCCGTATTTTGCGAGTTCTTTGCTGTTTGAAAAGTTAAGCACTATATCACCTTTTAAGTTTGGTTTTATCAATTGGCAATGGATATTTTCATTGCTGGTCTTTATGGTAATAAAATTACGTCTACTAATCAATATTGCTTTTCGTTTTCTGTAATTTGTTTTTTTATTTCTAATTCTTTTAAGTGTTCTAATATAAGACATTTAATTCATCCTCTCTCTTTATCTAACTATCAACAAAAAACTTTTGATTCTCTTATAAACGTTTTAAACTCGATGGTTACAATAATGGTAATAATAATAGCGATAGCAATATTTTTTTATCTCAGGTTATTTTTTCTGCGATTGTAATCGCCCTTTGTTGGCTATCAAGCTTGCAAATATTCCAGCCCCCATGCCATTATCAATATTCACAACGGCAAGGCCAAAAGAGCAACTTTGAAGCATAGACGATAAGGAACCAATTCCATTTGAACCAAATCCATATCCAACAGATGCAGGAACACCAATCACCGGAATGTTGACCAATGACGTAACGACGGAAGGTAATGCCCCCTCCATGCCTGCAACCACTACCAAAACATCCACGTTATTAGACATCATTTCTTTGAGAGACAGAAGCAAACGTTGAATTCCACTTATGCCAACATCATATCCTAGAATGGATGAGCACCCCATTGAAAGAGATGCTATTCGGACCTCTTCAGCAATGCCAATGTCAGAAGTGCCCCCGCAAATAATTCCAATCTTCCCGCCCTTATTGGAAGGTAAAGCATCTATTCTGTCATAAATTAATATGGTACTGCAGTTGTGCCCTTTTTCAACAAATAACCCCTTTTTTTTAAAGTGATTAATTAATTTATTTATTACAATAGGCCTTATTTTGCTGATTACAACATAACCCTTTTTTTCTAAAATTTTGTCAGAGATAGAGACAATCTCCATAGTTTTTTTATTTATAGCTAAAACGACCTCGGGAACAGATTTTCTCAAATCCCTATTGACATCTATTTGTGCAATTTTGTTTTCAATATACTCTATAGAAAAAAGTGAAAGGGTTTTAATCACCTCATCCAAGCTTTTTTTATCATTGTAATAATCCAATAAGATATCTTTTAAATCCATACCGGCTTTACTGAACTTAAATTAAAAGAGGTTGGAAATGGCTTCTTTTACGCTGTCTGCGCCTTTGGCAAATTGATCTTTTTCAAAATCATCTAACGGCAACTCAATTATTTTTTCAACGCCACCCTTCCCGACTATGGCCGGCGCTCCAAGACACACATCTCTAACCCCATATTGCCCATCAAGATATACCGAAATTGGAATTACTGTTTTCTTGTCCTTAACTATTGATTCAATCATTGTTGATACAGCATTTCCCGGCGCGTATACGGTCGCGCCCTTAAATTTAATTACTTCGGCAGCAACCTGTTTTGTTTTTTCGTAAATTTGCATGGATTGCTCTTTATCTACAAATTCTTGCAATGGTATTCCCGAGACAGATGAGAATCTGATCAAAGGCAGCATATTTTCACCATGTTCGCCTATAACCATAGCAGATATTGACTTTCTGGAGACTTTAGTATAATCATGGATAAAACTAGTAAATCTGGATAGGTCCAACATTCCCCCCATTCCCATCACCTTGTTTGGAGGAAATTTGGTGGTTTTTAGTGCCAAGTAGGTCATTGGATCAAGAGGGTTAGTTACAACAACTAATATGCAATCATTTACATTCTCGGAGATTTTTAATGATACATCCCTTACTATCGATGCATTAGTTTTAAGCAAATCCATTCTTGTCATTCCGGGTTTCCTACCAACCCCTGCAACCAAAACAACAATGTCAGAGTTCTTTAGCTCGGAATAATCATTAGAGCCCACAACATAACTGTCTAAACCTTTTTCTGAAAGTTGGTGATTTATATCCATTGCCTCTCCTTGGGGCAAACCTTCAACAATATCTAGTAAATTTATTTTAGGGTCCAATTCTCGAAGACCACAATTCAATGCAACAGATGCACCAACCTTTCCTGAACCAATTATTGATATAGTCATAATAAAGTTGAAATTTATTTTTTATTTATAGTTTTAAATTCAGGATACGGTAATTACCAAAAACCTAATATTGATAATGACGGTGACGATTACAATTTTGATTGCAATATGGCAATAGAGAGAGAGTGATAGAGTATGGTGATGGTGTCTGCGCACATTTAAAACAATGGCATATAAAAAATGGATACCTAAATAAACTCACAAAGGAAGATAAGATTAGCATCAGGTATTTTAAATGAGTAAGATAATAATTATAGATCCACAACTCGCAGGGATTTCCGGAGACATGTTACTTTCAAGCTTGGTTGATAGCGGGGCAGATAAAAAAAAAATTATAAACAACATCAATAAAATACAAAATCATTTTCAGGATTCAAAAATAAACAAAATCGATTTTATTAAAACAGAATCAAATGGCATAGGTGCCACAAGATTTGTCTTTGAATATGATGAAAGGATAAAAGAAAAAAACGCTGTAGACATGTATAGGGTGATTTCAAATTGCTGTCACAACATAGGCTTGTCAGAAAAAGCAAAGAAATTTGCGATTGAATCCATTAAAACAATTATCAAGGTGGAATCTACAATTCATAATAAGGACATAAAAGATCTGCACCTCCATGAATCATCAAGCATAGATACAGGTGCAGACCTTGTTGGCTGTGCTACAGCACTTGATGACTTGGATCTATTAAACAATTCCACATTCTATTCCACTAAAGTTGCAGTTGGAGGGGGTTTGGCAAATTTTTCCCACGGTACTGTCCCCAACCCAACAAACGCAATTTTGGAAATTTTTAAACTATCCAAAATTCCGATAAAAGGGGGCCCAATTGAAGCCGAGTTGACAACACCCACAGGGGCAGCAATGCTTGCGAATTTAAATCCCGAAAAGATAACAAACTATCCAGAGTTTATTCCCGAAAAAGTAGGGTACGGAACAGGAACCAAAGAGTTTAGCGGAATTCCAAACATACTGAGGGTTTCAATAGGCAAACCCGATTTTTTTGGCGACATTCAATCAGATACAGTAACAGTGCTTGAAACAAACATTGATGATGTGAACGGTGAGATAATAGGGAACCTAGTAGAAAAACTATCATCAAATGATACAGATGGAGTAAAGGATGTAACGGTTATTAACGGTATATCAAAAAAGAACAGACCCACCTATATACTAAAGGTGATTTGCTCTGATGAAAATGAGAAAAAGGTTGCAGAAACCATCTTTGAAGAATCCGGAACTTTAGGCATAAGGAAAACAAAGACTGAGCGATACATCTTGGGCAGATTCAACCTTTTGGTTCCCGTAGAAATAGAAAAACAAAGTTTTGTCATAAACGTAAAAATTTCGAAAAACTCTAATGGTGAGATAACAAACATAAAACCAGAATATGACGACATAAAGAGAATCTCCCATAGGATAAACTATCCGTTGAGAAAAACAATTGATGTTGTCAATAATTTAATATTTCAAAGAAATCTATATGACATATAACGCAGTTTTGAATTCAAAAAAAGATAGAACAGAAGAGGGTGGAGCAGGGGGAGGAGAAGAGTTTCAGCACCCCAACAAAATCAATGATGCTCTGGAGGTTAAATACACAAGTTTAATTGAATGGTTTAAACTCAAAAACGACAAAGTTTTGGTTGCGTTGTCAGGGGGGGTCGATAGCGCGGTAGTCGCACTTGTTGCAAAAAATGCCCTGGGAAAGCAGAATGTTTTGGCAATAACAGCAAACTATCAAACGCTATCAGGTGAGGAATTAAGCACAGCAGTGGAGGTAGCAAAAGAATTGGGCATAAGCCACAGAATAATAAAATACAATGAACTGGAAAACCAGGATTTTGTAAAAAACGATAGCTCTAGATGTTTTCATTGCAGAAATGAGCTGGCAGATAACCTAATCACATTGGCCAGCCAAGAGGACTTTAAACTAATAGTTGATGGAAGCAACAAAGACGATTTAGATGACTATAGACCAGGAATGGTAGCATTGCACCAGAAAGGGATTAAAAGCCCTCTGATAGAAACAGGTTTTAGTAAAAAGGACATTCGGAACCTGGCAAAAGCTAACAAATTATCCATATACGATAAACCCTCCAATGCTTGTCTCGCATCAAGGATTTCCAAAAACATCCAAATAACGCCCGAAAAGTTAAAAAGGGTTGAACACTGCGAAACAATAATAAAAAAGGTTTTTGATGTCAAACAGGTCAGGGTTAGAGATCATGGCGATTTAGCCAGAATAGAAGTGGAAAAAGAAGAAATAACAAAATTATTTGACACAGAAAAACTAAACGAAATAGAGTTACCTTTTAAGGTAAATGGTTTTAAATATGTCACAATAGACATAGGAGGTTATAAGAAGAGCGGACTGACTGCATCAGACAAAGACAATGACAAATATGTCCAGTTAAAAAAAGGAACAAGCAGCAGCAAGGAAAACCAACCATGCCAATAAACGACAGCAAAATCAATAATTTCATATATTTGGACAATGCAGCGTCAACACCAATTGATAAAGAGGTAATTGACGAGATGCTGCCGTATATGACTTGTAATTATGGCAACCCATCATCGCTTCATAAATTGGGCAGGTACTCAAGGCAAGGTATTTTAAATTCCCGTTTCAAAGTATCCAAACTGATAGGCTGCAATATTTCTGAAGTCCATTTCACATCCGGAGGAACCGAATCCAACAATCTGGCACTGACTGGTTGTGCGAATGTGATAAAAAAAACAAAACAGCGATGCAATCAAATAATAGTATCTGAAATAGAACATGACTCCATATTAGAAACAGTCTCGAATATAGGAAAAGAAATGGAATTCAATGTTGATTATGTTCCCGTCAATAAAGACGGCCTTGTCAATGAAGAAATATTCAAGGAGCTGATCTCTTCAGAAACAGCGTTGATAAGCATTATGTTGGTCAATAACGAAATAGGAACTATTCAGCCAATAAAAAAACTCTCAGAGATTGCAAAAAACAAAAACAAAAAGGTAGTCTTTCACACAGATGCGATTCAGGCATTAGGCAAAGTTCCACTAAATGTCAAGGACTTGGGTATAGACATGTTATCAATTTCATCACACAAGATCAACGGGCCAAAAGGAGCTGGGGCCCTTTATGTAAAAATGGGGGTAAACCTTGAGCCCATAATATTTGGTGGCGGTCAGGAAAACAGGTTGAGATCCGGAACTGAAAATGTGCAATCAATAGCAGGTTTTGGAAAAGCATGCGAGGTGGCAACAACGAAACTAGAGGCAAACAAAAACAGAATTAAAGAGATTCAAGGTTACGCAATAAAAAGAATAACCAACGAAATACCATTCTCGAAATTGAATGGATCAAAAAAACAAAGGGTTCCAAACAATATCAATTTTTCATTTCAGGGCATAAATGGGGAAGACCTGCTAATCAAGTTAGACGAAAACGAAATAGCTTTGTCAACTGGTTCTGCCTGCACATCAAACAAAAAGCAAAAAGCCTCACATGTATTAAAGGCCCTGGGTCTTTCCCATCAGGAGGTAACAGGCTCAATAAGGCTATCATTGGGGCACCAAAACACGATAGAAGAGCTGGACACAACAATAACAAAACTTAAAGAAACAATATCAGAGTTACGAAGTTTAAACGAATTTGAATTTGAAAGCAAACAGAATACCAAAACAACGATACAACGCCAAAATGAAAGGTTTTGAAAAGAACTGAATGACAACAGTACTGATAATGGCAAAATCACCCTATATCACTTTATTGCGTAAGGACATCACGTATTGATCCTCTGTCACTGTTGCGGCCATTGCAATTTCTATTTAATCACAATAGCAGTATTGCCGCACATATTACAAATAAAAAAAATAATTGGTTTCTTTTTTTTATCATAATACAATAACATGGATTCAATGCAACAGAAAGACTTTTTTTACATCCAAGGTACATCACAATCAATAATGACTTCATCGGTAGAAAACAACAATAACAACAACAGTAGTGGCAAGATTCAAACAGGGGATAATGCTCCAGATTTTGAATTACTAGACACAAACCAAGAATTTCACAAGTTATCAAACTACAAGGATAATCAGACCATTTTAGCGTTTTTCCCAGCAGCTGGTTCCCCGGTGTGCACAACAGAGATGTGTAATTTTAGAGACTCCTTAAACGGGCTGCAACAGAAGAATGTAAAAATTCTAGGAATTTCTGTTGACAGTCCTTTTGCAAACAAAGTTTTTGCAGAGCACCATAACCTGAGCTTTCCAATATTAAGTGACTACAATAGGGAAACTATTGAAAAATATGATGTGGTAATGCCAAGCCTGGGCAAATTAAAAGACTACAAAGCGGCTAAAAGATCCATATTCATTGTAGATAATAATCAAAAAATAAAATACAGATGGGTATCAGATAATCCAATGGTAGAGCCAGACTATGAGGAAATAAGAAAAAACATTTCAGCATAGCAGTATAGTGTTTGATGCTTCTTTTACAAACCACAATCATGCATGCAAAAAGAAGGGCCCCTGTAAAGGCGAAATAACCATAGAACATCCCATGAAGAAAATATAATTTTCAACTGCATATGGTGCCTAATCCACCATTTAAAAACAGTTTTAAGAACCACCCATAGTCAAATACAAAACCATTTCAACAGCGAAAAACTTAAATATAATATATTGTGTAATTTTGTCAATGCCACACAATTCCACAATCATAGTTTGCAAAGACGCACCAATTGGGGCAGCAGCCATTGCGAGAATAAAGAATACGAAAGAGCAAATTAAAAGCAGTGTGGATTGCAAAGGCTACAAAACTAAAAAAAACCAGAATGCAAAATCTAACGAGAGAGGATTTGGTTGGGGATGACAAGTAATGATTCGTCACCACTTAGCCCAGGCCAAAATAGTAAAGGCAATGATAACAAGAGTGGAAATTCCAACAACAGTTTAGATAACGATCAGATAACATTCATCAACTACAGCCACAGTTATTGTGTTTGCATTATCGACATAGTTAACTCCACGGGGAATACATCTCAGATAGCAGGTTCGGAACAAATCAGAAAGTATTATTCCATCTTCCTCAATACAATGGCCTCAATAATCAAAAACTACAACGGAAAGGTAATTAAAAATGCAGGAGATTGTTTAATATACTATTTTCCTAAAACTGTAAATTCCACAAATGTGTTATCCTTTCAGGATGTTCTTGACTGCGGTTTGGCGATGATTGAAGCAAATTACATTTTAAACTCAAATCTAGAAAAAAACATTTTGCCACCCATCAACTACAGAATCAGCGGCAATTATGGATTGGTAGAACTAGCCATATCAACCAATTCAAATAATGTAGATCTATTTGGCCCTACTGTTAACATCTGCTCCAAAATAAACCATCTGGCGCCATCAAATGAGATGGTTATCCATAAGGACCTCTACAATGTCATAAAAAATACACCATACCATAACGAATATAGTTTCACAGAAATAACTAACAGCAACGACAAATATTGCACCTATCCCGGTTTAATTTATTCTGTTCAGAAAGTTAACAACATACAGGAACAGGCAGAGATTGATGAAAAAAGAAGACTATTACACGAGGAGATAAGGCAAAACAAAAACAGCAAATCCAACTCCTCTTTTAACATTTTGTTGATAGACGATGATGAGGACATTCTTTTTACATTTGTAACCATTATCAAGAGTGCAGGCTATCATGTGACCTCCTTTTCAGACCCATACCAAGCATTGGGTCACTTTTCACAAATGGATCCCTATCATTATGATTTGGTAATAATGGACATACGCATGCCAGGATTGAATGGGATTCAACTCTATTCAAAGTTCAAAGTCATGAACCCGGATCTCAAAGTTTTTATTTTATCGGCTCTGGACGCCATAGAAGAATTGTTAAGCCTTTTTCCAGAGTTAAAAAGCAATGACATTTTGAAAAAGCCAATTGAACCCCATGATCTCCTTGCAAAGGTAAAGATAGTATCACGTTTATGATAAACCAGGTTCTGCTAATGTATTGCTCGCACCCACGCACCACCAACACTTAACTCCCATATCCATCTGACATAGCCTGTAAAAAAATAATAAATATGATACAAGCAACAAACATAGCGAATAACTTTTCCTTTGATAATAGCGCTTTTACACCTACACACATGCCTTAACACGCTTCATGCAATAGGTTTATGGCAATCATATCTCCAATTGCAATCTCAATTTATACGTGTATAGATATGTAATTTTTTCTAATATATCTAGAAGCAACAAACATTCCAATCAACCAGGGTAGGCATTCAAACTCTTGATTTTATATGCCATTGTTTTGATCCACAGAATTGGATTAAGCCAATAAATCAGTCATTTCTCAAAAACTACATCAAGTTCACCTTTGACCAATTTGGATCCAGCAAGCCTCATCCCGATAGTAGCCGCAGGCAATGGTATTACATTGACAATATAACCTGTGGGCCCCCTTACCTTAATCGATAGCTGATCCCCATAGCGGATAATCTCAAAATCATCCTTATCAGTGAACGGTACTTTCAGCTTCATCCTCAGTCCGGAGCCTTCCTGTATGAACTCAAACACCTTACCGTTGTAAAATACATTTGATGAATCACTGTTCCCAAATATCAAGTTAGAGTTTTCCCTTAGCATGTCTATGCCCCGCAGTTCCCTATCATACAGTTTTGCCTCCCTTACAGGCAAAGGATAAAAATTGGACTTTGCCTCTTCAACTTTGTTATTCTGAAATATCGACCAGTTTGCAAAATAACTGTCAGGGCTTCCCTTTGGCATTATTTTGTTTATGATGACAAGATCAACATTAATTCCATATAGGTTGGCAGACATCAAGGCCCGTTTTGCATTCTCAATGCTAAATGTGTCGGGATTGGCAACCAATCTCAGGCTCGTAACAGAGGAATCGGTTATTAGTCCTGATAGAGACTCGAGCCTGCCAAGCAAATCAAGTTCGTTCTGCAATACATCAGCAGGAGGCAAAGTGGAGGAGGAATGGGATGAAAACCCAGAAAAGGGCTGAAACATTTTTGCAAACCCACTGAATACCCCGGTAAACCCCGTCAGTTTTTTTCCGATACTTCCAGCCAACTTTGGAAAGTAGAGGTAACGTAACGCCTCACCTGATGCCGGCATGTCCAACACCACTGCATCATAATCACCATGATTCATGGCTTCCTCAATTTTCAGTAATGAGAACAGCTGAGTCATGCCGGGCAGCATAGCGATCTCGTATGAGAGTGTTTCGTCCACACCCTTTGTGAAAAATACAGAAGCAAGATAGGTCAAGATAGAGTTAAAATGCTTGTTGATCTCTGTCACTGGATCCACCTGAAGAGCAAACAGGTTCTCAAGTATTTTTGCGGGTTCATTCCCAATGTGATCAGCCATAAAAGCATCACTCAACGTGTGCGCGGGATCCGAAGACAATATCAAAGTCCTGTAACCATTATCAGCAAGGTTAACGGCTGTAGAACAAGAATTCACGGTCTTGCCTGTTCCACCCTTCCCAGTATAGATAATTATTCTCAACATATAGGACACATCAAAAGGCATTAAAATGTGTGACACCCTTAAGGTGGGCAAATAAAGTCACCATAATATACAAAATACAAACATGATTTGATCCCAAAGACTCCGATTTTTAGAACAGTCTTATATTGGTTTTATTTTTCCTCTTTTTCCCCTTCTTCTTTCTCCCCATTGACTCCCGCTTTGTCATCATAAATTACAAAGATAAGCACAGGTGAGGATGTTGCAGGCTTTATTTCGCTGCGGGTTTGTTCATTTAGGTAATGATCCAATAGCCCCTTAAGATAGGAGATTTTGCTGTTTATGACGTTGGTAATTAAAATTGCGAGTTGGCAGTAGGCCAGGACCTCTTGCCTTTGCTTGTCTGAATCTCCAATCTCCTTTTTTATCTTCTGAAGTTTTTCGGATTGGCCTTTAATTGCGAGTTTGAGGCCGCCATATCTTTTCAACTCGTCTGTTAGCGATCTCCAAAACCCTCTTTCACCAGGTTCATTGCCTTTATCGTGTTTGTAGTCTTTGACATCCGAATCAACATCAATAGGAAATTGGTTATTTTTTTTGTACTCTTGAGTCAACTGGTTTATTCCAATAACGTCCTGTTCGCTAACCCCGTTTTGAAAAAGGTTGTGCAGAGCAGGTCCTAGAAACGGGATAGCCTGTAGTATCAGCTGATTGTGGCATATCTGGTTGTTTAGTGATTCAAGTTCCTTTCTTTTTGAATTTACCTTATCCTCAAATCCGATTTTCCTGTCATACTGCTCCTCCACATCCTTTAGGAAATTTGGCACGGCTTGCTCCCTTGGGATGCTGTTGGCCTCTGCGATCTCCGAAATTGTGAGCCATAATTGATTCAGTACTTTCAGCCCAAAACCCATTGCCTCAAGCCAGGAAAAAGTGTCCATGGTTTGCTTGTGCATGTTAACTTGGGACTCTAATGATAAAACTGAATCATTTAGGGCTGTAACCTGGTTTTGAAGTGTTTGGACTTTATCTTCGTTTGTTTTTATTTCCATCCTAAGCGATAGTGCTTGCAGATATTCACTTAATATTTTAGAGGCGTCATAGCCATGATTCTTAAAATCGTTAACCAGCTGGGTAAAGCTTTGGATATCACCCTCTATTTTAATTTTATAGTTAACCCAAAGTTCATTTTTTAATTTGCCATACCAATCAAGATAGGACATCACGGTCTTTTCATTTTGGGAAATCCGGTAGAGGTTATCCCTTGTCTGCCCTATTTGTAGCTCAAGGCCATCTATTTCTTTTATTAGGCCTTTTCGGTATACTTCAAGCTCGTTGCATTCTTTTTTCTTTTGGGCGATGGTGTTGGAAACTTGGGAGAAAAACGGAATTTTGACTTCGGGAGGTGATGATGATGATGATGACGATGACGGGGAGAAGGGGTCTTGTTGCCCTTTTTGTGGATCTGAATCGGTTTTATATGAATCTGAAATGGAACCTGAGCTATTATCTGGTGACACTTCCATAGGTGTCTGCTGGTCGTAGTTTTTTTCGTTGGAAGGGTGATTTCGGCAATCAAGCAAATCCTTAATCCACAAAGGCACAATGGTGGGCTGAATCCCTAAACTTGTGCAGTTTTGGTACACTGTCTCAAGGAAGTAGGAAACCTCATTGGTGGCATCATCATCGTATTTGGCATCTTCATCGTCCTCTCCAATGCCAAGGTTTTTCATCAGCTGTAGCATCCTAAAGCCTTGTGCGCACTGCTTGATGGAGATGCCGGATTTTCTAACCGTGACCACAAAGTCCCGTCACCTCCTCAATATTTGGCATTCCCATTTTGTTTTTCCAATTGCCAATCAGATAATGCACCTTGCCTTTTGATATGCCGGTTTCATTGGCTATTTGGTTCAGTGTCTTGCCCTTTAGGTATTCCTGTATGACTATTGAGTCATGGCTGGTTGACATATTAGAGTCTATCATAGTATATGTTATCTATCGAAACAAAAGGTTTAAAAGGTATTTAAATTTTGGTCATTTTGGTCAATATAGTGGTCAATTTGGTCAAATATTTGGTCAATTTTATTGTATATGGCAATATAGAAGAGATTTTTAATGGTTTTAGAGCATCTTCAGGTTAGCATTTCCCTTATTCCATAGTGTAGGCCATAGAAACAGAACAAAAACTTGCTATTGGAAGACCCAATTATAAATTCAATCGCAAAATCAACAACAACAACAACTATCAATACCCACCATCTTTTACAGTATGCATAAAGAGTTCCAATGCCTTAAAATCAAATGGATCCTGAAATGCAAGAAAGAATTGATTTATCCCCGCTTCGGTGTACTCTTTAACCCTTTTTGAAATATTGTCAGGCGTCCCAACAAGACCATTGTTTAAGATTTGGTTATATATAGCAGGTCCTCTTTCCATTTCAAGCATTCTCTTTTTGTATTCAAGTTCACTTTCATATTCTGCAATTAAAACATCAAGTTCAATTGATCTTAATATTTTTCTATGGTCGTATTTATCGTCGCCTTCCTTAAGACCCGTGACAAGACCATCAAAATTAGTATTTAGAGAAGAGAACTGCGTAGGTGAAAGGTATGATGATTCCCAAATGTCAGCATATTTTGCAGCTATCCGCATCATTTGGTTTTTCTTTGCAGCAATTGTTATGGGAATTTTTTTTGCAGGCTTGTTAAAACTAGCTCCATTTATTTTGAAGTAATCACCCTTAAAACATACCGATGACGGTATAGAAGATACGGAACCATTGTTTTCTAGTAGCATTTTTAAAACATGAATTCCCTCATTTAATATTGAAACCCTTTTTCCTCCATCAGGATAATCTATTCCATATGGGTACCACCATTGGGTGGCATATTGAAGTGTCGCCCCAGCACCGGTCCTAAGCTCAAATCTGCCCCCAGATATTTCTTGAAGGGTAATTGCCTGTTTAGCAATCAATGCAATGCTCCTATATTGCGGTAGCAAATATGTGATAACAGGTCCCAATTTTATTTTTGTGGTTAAAGACGACAGGGCAGATATAACTGTCCAGCAATCCAAATCAAGGTCTGCTAAAGATTCACCATAATAGAATCCATAATAACCCAGGTCTTCTGCCAATATGCAAGCATCTTTAATTTTGTTGTAATCTGCACCCCAAACTTCAAGGCAGAACGATATATCCCCTTTTGTCAAAGAACATGTTTGCAAATATGTCCAGCGTATAAAAGATTTTATAAACACAAACAAAAAAAGAGTAGAAAATGTGGAAAACATAAAATGTTTTTTTGCCAATTATGGCATTTACAGAGTATGATCCTTATTGGCGATAATTTTTTTCAGTTCATATGCTGAACAATTACCTTTTCAATCTCACAAAGAGAAAGGAAATTCAGTTAAATCAAACAGAGGTACTAGGCTTTTATGCCACAAGAATTTGGGCCTGTCTCTAGGTCACTTTGTCCTATCAGGTTGCAGGGGACCATGCCTTTGTTTATTGATACTATTTTTTCATAGTTCATTGGTTGTTGAGATGGGATGCTGCTTAATATGGATTCGGTGAACTTGTCCTCAGATACAGTATCAGACACCATACTCATTTTTTCTTTGATGGATCTTAATGTCCTGTAGATTGGTTTGCCATGCTCAAACCTCTCACTGAAATGGGAAGGCAAAATTACAGTTTCTCCAGACAGTCTCAATATCTTTTGATGGTAACTATTATAGAGATGGCGCGTAAACTCTTTAGATTTGTTATGCAGATCTGGCCTTCCGACTCCATCCACAAATAACGTATCTCCGGTAAATAAATAGGTTTTACTAGAATCGGGATTCCCGTTTTTTTTCCGTATACCATTATCGCCATACCCCATTTCTTTAGGTTCATCAATCTGAAGCTTAAAACACACACTTCCATTTGTGTGTCCCGGAGTGTGAATGGCATCCAAAACAACTTCATTGCCAATCTTTATTTTATCGCCATCTTTGAGTGATTTGAAGTTTATCCCGTCGGCATTAGGGAAATCATTTAATTCATACGGCTCCAAAGAGCTAACGTACACATCACACCCATATTTTTTTGCCAGTTTAGTGTTACCAGAAAGGTGATCCGCATGCAAATGCGTATCAAGTATTCCGGCAATTTTTAGGTTGTTTTCATCTACAATTGTGCTAACATAATCATCAATTTCGCATGTTGGATCTATGACTGCGGCCTGCTTATCAGCAAGATTTGCTACAATATAGCTCATGCATCCACGGGATACCCGCCTTATCTGCCACACCATCAAAAAGGATGGCGAACTCAATGACGACCTAGGAGGAGGAGGAGGAGGAGAACCGATATCAATGATTTGAGCAATGTCATAAACCGTGTTCCATCCAGATAGGCCCCCCTCCATGCTCTTTACATTGTATCCCCTCGCAGAGAGCATTTGAGCAGCACTCATAGATCTGTTTCCCCTAGCGCAAAAGGTAACAACCTCTTTGTCTTTTGGAATGTTTTTCAATGAATCAGAGGACAACAAACTATCTATGGGGATTAAGGGGGTATCATCATACCTATCATAGAACACCTTCCAAGTTTTGTGTTCCTGGGGGTCCCTCACATCCAAAATATAGATGTCCTCCCCATCGTCAATCTTTTTCTTTAGATCCGCAGGTTTAATCTTTAAGTTGTTATTGTTATTTTTATTTGGGTTTTTACTGTGACCTTCAGAAGTCATTTTCACAATACAATAAAGCATATGACAAATATATTTAAATCAATAAATTAAGAATTTAGCAGAAAACAAAAACACATCACTCATGTATAACATCATACTTAAAACTACGGTATAGACATCATTTGAATACAGGTCTCTATAACTCGTTTGCCTGTCCAAAACCTAAAAAAATTGTTTGGCAATAATGTTTGGTAACAAGGCACAGAAAATGGGCTTACAACAAGGGAACAGTTGTTTTACAATGCAATATGGCATTCTTAAACGGGACCGGACCTCAATTGTTTTGCTTGCATTTTTCATCGCTAAAAGCCTTTTTAAATAATTTTGTCATGGGGCATCTTATTTTGGCACATAAACCAAAATACGATCTCCAATGTCAAAGACACAATCAAATATGGTGGTTATTTCTTTTAGGACCATCAATCAGGCTCTGTATGAACTATTACCCTTGAGGCCGCCGTATTTTTTAGAATAAGGTTTTGGATGTCAGTCGCTATTTGGTGTGCTGTCACTACAGACAATCCATCACCCCGTGCGATTTGGTCTTTATTCACATTTTCATCATCATCATTATTGTTATTATTTTCCATTTTGACATATGAATGATTTAGCTTTATGGTCAGAGTGATGTGGATTTCATTTCCTGCGAACACCAAGGCAACATCCTTGCAGTCAGAAACACCCTTTACGGACAATGCAATACTCTTTATTTTATCTAAAAAGGTCTGATCGGTCTTCCCCTCCTTACCAATGGATGTCTCGATATCCACCTCTGTTTCGATGTGTGTGGTTATTGTCTTTATGCTTGGGATTTCTGTTTGTATTTTTCTTTCAAAATCATCAACAATGTCATGGGCCGTTTTTAAATCCAATTTGCTATCAATTTGAACATCAAGGTAAAGATGCAATAATGATAGTGTAGATGATTTCAATGGGTTTAGGTTGCCGCCATCATCTCCCACCATAACTGCTTCTTTTTGAATTGAACCTGCAGCAGAATCATGCGGGGCAGATGTGGAGAGATAAATGGAATGGATGTTTTTTACAGCAGGATAATTTGTGGCTATCAGCCTTATTTTGTCCTTTATTGTTTCAGTCATGTCATCCTCAACGGCATCAACATGAAACACAACATCAGAATTTGGCAATATCTCATCTTTGATTTTATTCTCAACATTGGTCGCTATCCTATGGGCTTTGTCATGAGTAAAAATCCTTGGCACCTCGATATGCAGATCAACAAAAGTTTCAGAGCCAACCTTTCTTACACGGACACTATGAGCATTTTTTACGCCTTCAAATCCAGTTACAGATTCAAGTATTTGTCCCTGGATGCCTTTTGGGGCCTTGTCTAAAAGCACATCCAATGTTCTTCTCCCTAAACCTAAGGAGGTATAAACAATTACACCTGCGACCGTGATGGCAGCATAGGAATCTGCATTTGGAATGCCAAATAAATACACAACAGTTAAACCCACAAGCACTATCCCGGACGTGAGCATGTCAGCTTTAAAATGCAGTGCATCGGCTTCTAGCGCTTGGCTTCCGTATTTGCGGGCTACCCTGTATAGTGCTCTGGAACGGTTAAAATTTATCACTATGGAAACAATCATGATTGCAAAAGAAAATGCAGTGATTTCAGGCCCGCTATGAACAAAAAATATTCTCTCTATGCCCTCATAGAATATCCAGCCCGCAACTACAAATAAGAGAATAGTCTCCCCAAGGCTAGTCAAGCTTTCAAACTTTGCATATCCATAGTTGTGTTCCAAATCCGGTGGCCTCATTGCCATCCTTATCGCATATAGAGTCATAACGGCTGCGATTACATCCAGACCCGAATGCAATGCTTCAGATAAGATTCCAAGACTGCCGGTTGCAATAGCTATGATAAACTTAGATACGGTAAGGCTAGCCGAGGCTATGATAGAGGTCAGGGCAACCCTAGTTTTTTCCCGATGTTTTTCTTTTAACAAAGAAACAGGTTCAAAGGGGACATTTTGGTTTCCTTTGCCATTATCTTTGTTGTTTATATGGCTGTTGTTTTCACCAGGTGATCTTTTAGAATTGCTATCCTTTCCCTTTACCACTAATGCTAGTAGAATAGTAATTTGTCATATATAATAGATTTGAAGGGATGCATGGCAGCATTATAAGTCCATGATCAAGATGACGATGATTTTGCTAATTGCAAGAGCAAAAGGAGATTACAGACATTGGAAATGACTGAAGTTAAAGTTGAAACAGTAAGCATCTATAGCTTTTAAATCATAGCATTATTTTTATCACCATTGTCAGCATTCACAAATTAAACATCGTCTTGTATTATTTGTCATATGTCCTCGCAGCATAGGATACATTTACAAACAATAGATTACGCATCATTCTAAATACAATAAACACATTAAATCCATAGCACCATACATACAATTAATTCTTATTTGGGTAACCTAAAGTTTTAAGCCAAAATATAGATGAAAATTGCATATGATTTGAAAGGTGACGTAAAAAATTTCAGTAGAGACATAATTGGCCTTCAATGTAGTAGAGGAACAACAACTAAAGATTTGTCTAGAAAACAGGAATAGATAGTAGGTGAAACATTGGCGTTATACAACATTTTAACTGTCTTTTACGGAATACCAGTATTTGGCGCAAATTCTAAAATCTACACTGCTACTATTTGGTCCCAATTTAAATGCATTATTGATCTTTGACAAAACAAGAATGTAACACGGATTGACGGTCAGGCCTTCGTCAATGAGCATGCTGTTACGCCTAGGACTTCAGGAATGGCAACAAGTTGGAGTTAACCTTGTCCTGGTTCGCGGCGGTGCTGCCATGCTGTGAACCTGGATAAAACTAAAATCAGTAATTAAAGAGACAATTCTATTTTAAATGACATTCAACCCAAGATACTTTCTACTTAACTTTAAACCCGGTTTACTAAATTATGCAATAAAAAACGTTAGACCACTTCCAAAACGCATGCATATAGTGAAATTGAAATGATTTTATCATTGTTATCACAGGTTGGATACCAATTCCTTCCGTACGGAATTGATTAGCGCTTTAAGATATTCCATTCCATTTTTATCAATTTGTTTTATGGTTAAAGAAAATGGGCGATAAACCAGCATTAGTTAAAGAATGAAAACCGCCAATATCCAAATTAATTGGCAATATGATAGAGACTACTGATAACGTATATCCGCGGATAGATGTGTAGGCAATTACATATCAGAAATTAAATCTCCATAATGGCATCTAAAGCCTCTCCGAAATACTGCATTTGATTTATTATGTCATTATAAAAATAGAAAATCAAGAGTATCTTTATATTTTTGTTAGTCCAACCTAACTCTGTCTATGAATATGCGCCATAGGCTAAAATAAACCAAGCAAGCGCTACAACTACTACTACATCGCACCCCAAATACTTTGAGTGTCACATACACAGGTCACTTTGTTAGCTGGATCTGGTACCACGGCATTAAAGGAGTGAGTATATCGTAATAATGGTAATGGCATTTGCAATATACACTCCTTTATTTTTTATATGTACTAATGTTGTTGATGTTTTTTGCAATAGGATAATTGATTCGTGAATTACAGTTAAAGAAATATTATGACATACACCAAATTTAATTATTCTTAAACGCATTCTTATGCCGTTTTTCTTTAATTTCATCCACCAAATAATGAATCGATTCCAAGTACCTTTCCTTGCTTATACGATCGTTGTTCTCATCTATAACACTAAATGTAATAGTAATTTGGGAAAGTATTAATTGAAACATCTTATCGACATCAACATGCTCGGTCTCCCTTTGGATATATTCTTCAAGCTTTTTATCGTAATTTCTCATTAGAAATCTTCTAAAACTATCCTCCAATTCTCCATATACTGTTTCTTCAATATTTTTACTCTTTAGTTTTAATTGTAACTCTATCCTTTGATTGCATTCAGGAAAGACTGTTTTGATAAATTCGCATATATTTTCAAATGTTTTTTCTACAAACATGGTCCGCAATATTATTTTGTTTTCCGTACCTGGTTTCGTTATCAATCATCCCCATCAATATAAACCATATTCTCTTTTTCTAAGACAAATAGAGCCCATTACAAGTAAAATTCATCCATCTTATTTAAAATTGAAATTCTGAAAAACCAAAGAACAACATTTCAGGTGGTAACAATAAGAATAAGAATAAGAAATCATGTTGTGCTGATATAAAGAGATCAAATCAAATGCTGAAAAATCCAACAAATACAGCAAATTACCAAATTGCATATGCGATTTTTTTAAACTAATTACCATATAACCTATAAACGTTACCAGTCGAATTATCAATAAAACCCCATGATTCACTATCGACATTAATCTTTTCAAAGTACTGTTTAGTGCTGTCATATAACCTATTGTAAACTGCATCCCCAATAACAATTTGATTTGGTCGTGCAAACCCGGTCATCTTTGATGCGGTATTAATTGTATATCCCATAATATCCAAATATGGCTCCCTTATTACGTTTATGTTGCCATGATTATCGGCATCTTTAACAGGATTGTTTTCTTTTGCATTCTTTTTTTCGGTTTTAGTAAAGTCATTTGTTCCCAACCCATATTGAATGACAGCGCTTTCGCCAACATCAATACCAACTCTTATTTCTAATTCAGGATAGCCATTTTCGTTTAAAATGGCATTCATGCCTTCCTCTATGATTCTTACCATAGACAGTCCACAGCTAACTGCGTTGCTACATGGCAAATACAAATTATCCTTCTCTGTGAAAAAAAAGGCCAACACCGCGTCTCCCACATACTTAAAGACGTATCCCCCATATGCCTCCACAATAAGAGACATCTCTTGGGTGAATGCCTGTACTATCGGTACCAATCTACGTAATGGCAGATTCATTGAAAGTCTCGTTGAACTAACCAAATCTACGTGCAAAATCACAAGATCGATATGAGTGTTAGTGAATTTTTCTAGAAGTGTTTGGCTCCTGTCCAACGGTATGTTGAATTTTGGTACGACTTTTAACTCACTCCAAGTCCTTTTTTGGGCATCCTTTATTGCGGACTCTACATCAAAAACGGAATCTAAATAAATCATACCTATTTTTGGAATCAACGATGCGTCACTTATTGATTTCTCTTTTCTTTTATTGTCCACCTGTATGTTTTTTAATGTAATGATAACATCGTTTGGGCTAGCATCTAGCTGATACGCAATAACCTCCGGTGAAATGCCGGATTCATAAAGGTTGATGATGGTTTGATGTTGGTATAAATTATTATCCTCATCATCAATACTCATAAAGAAACATTTTGTTATTATTACTATTATGCATTATTGCAGCCGATAATAACGAAAGGATGCCTAAAATGATGCGTATGGTATTAGATAACCATCTATTTTTTGGCCTCAACAACATAATGATAATAATGGTATTCAATGTCTGTTTGGCTCCTGCCCATATGAATAATGTTTTTTGCGAAAATCCTTAATATGCTTTATCTCCACGGGTTTAGCACCTGTTAGCTGCATATATTGCGAGTATGTGGAAGAAGTGATAGATAGGAGCAGGGTTTAAGCATGGAGAATCCTTGCAATTATCTATTGTTGTCATATGTAATTAGAATCTGCATCAGATAATTCTAAATAGGATGGTGGTCTTTCCATATGTAATCCGACAAATGTCTTTGTTGATGTCAATTAGTTTCATCATATTCACCGCGTCCATCACATTGCAGGAAAATTATCCTCTGGTCCCAATACAAACAATTTGCAAATCATTTGACAGTTAGCCTAATTACAGATTAGTTTCCATCTATTTTGAGACTTCCTTGGTGTAACGGAATTCTTCTAAAAACTTGAGCTAAACAGTATTTGATTTTCCTTGTCATATAGATATTATTTCAAAGCAGGTGGAAGGATATAACTACTTGAGCAAAAGCAACGTATGATTTTGGGTATTCTCATAGTGGAAGGCAACAATTGACGCAATTGAATTAACAGTCATAGCTTTCTCAGGGTTCTTGGAAAACATATTGAATTCTCAAATTGTATTATAAGGACAAATCCCCTGCAACATGAGTTTGTTATGAGAATTCTTGCTGGATCAAGTCCGTATTCACCCCTACAGCCGCCCGACTTCCTTCGGCTGCCGCATAGATCAATTGAGATGGCGCAATTACGGATGCGTCTCCTGCTGCATACACTCCTTGGATATTTGTCCTACCAAAAGAGTCCGTGGCAATACCACCCATCAGGTTTTTTTCGCAACCCAGTTGTGTACCAAAATCGGAAGATTGAACCAATTGCGGTAAAACAAAACCATCTTTTCTAGATATGGTCTCCCCGTTTTCAAATACTACCTGCTCCATCAGCCCATTCTGTCCAACAAGGCTTTTGATTCCCTGTTCCATGATTTTGATCCCCTTATTTTGGAGTAAATGTTTTTGTTCAGAATCCAAAATTACTTTACCATTAGTGCATACAACCAAGTCTTTGCTCCAGTTGTAAATTGTTTGAACATAATGGAAAACATGTTTTTGGTCTTCTATGATAACTACCAAAGACTTATCCCTTAATTCCCATCCATCGCAGTAGGGACAATTAAACAGACTTTTACCGTAAAACTTGGAAAGGTTATCTATATCAGGCAGTACATCCTTCAATCCCGTAGATAAAATGATTGTTTTGGATTGATATTTTCCCCCATTAGACGTTATTAAATCAAATGACATTTCATTTTTGGTTACTGAAATTACTTCATCATTCTTAAATTCAATATAAGGATATCTGCCTAGCTCATCTT
>JBBJMN010000141.1:0-4776 GCA_037720485.1 Candidatus Nitrosocosmicus sp. | reverse complement strand
AACTATTTGTAGATCATCATAATAGTGAATTAAAAATGCTTAAGTGAACAGAGCCCGTCCCAACGCATAATCCAACGTAACCGATAGATGAAAAGTTTTTTGCCCTTGTTCTGTTGCAAAGAAAAGGACAACCAGAAAAAAGAAGGAAAGATATTGAAAACTTTAGAGGTGGCAGCAGCAATACTTTATTAATCCACTAAATAGTTTGGTTAAACCGGACTCCAATCCAAACAAAGGATAAGCAGTTTTTGTTTTGGTTCACCGAAAGATTGGTTTTGTGAATGTGAAGATGCGTTACCTAGAAATACAAAATTTTTGATAACACAAAAGAATATATGGAAATTATGATCAGTTGGAACCTAAATCTTAAACTCAATTCAATGAGATGGACTGCAAACTGAAAAGGTTTCAAGGATATGGGAACAATGGCATTAGTTGCCGAAGTTGGAAGATCACTTGAATTGATTCATAACTTGCCAACCATAGAACCCAAAATTATGTTAAATGACTGTAAAATATTATGAAATTCTGATATTTTGATATTGAATATTTTGAGGAAATAAAAAACACACTCTATTTATTCAAGTTGTCTCGATTGTCCATATGAGTAATATATCTTCAAAGAACAGTTCCCCTAACCCACTAAGTGATTATTTTAAAATGATGGTGGACCAATGGTACGGTTTTGTAATTAACTACAATCAGTCCTATATCGCATTAACTGAATCAACCTATGACTCCTTGTGTAAATTGTTCTGTGAAACAATGAAACCAATGGCACTTAATATGGCTAAAGAGTATGCTATGCGGTTGCAGGAACAAAAGGAACGACAAAGCAATCAATATAGCATACCATACAGTTAGCATAAATGAAATAATGCTGTTGTGAAAAGGGCTTTAGGCAGGCAAAGTGATAACATTCCTGTATCTTTAACAATCCGTATGTGATATTGAATATTTGCCAGAGGTTGTTGTTTTTGCCTGATGGCTTTCGGTTGTTTGCAAAGCAAAGGCTGTGATGAAGGGTTATTAGATCAAGGCAATATGATTAACTTGTTTTAATAGAGATCTATTTATATTATTATTTCTAATAATTTGTATGAACAAATTAAAGAAGCTGTCTTTAATTTTTATCTCGATTACTTTTGTTATGTCGATTTTGTCACTTGTAACCCTAAACGTATTCTTCATCATTGGCGGTATAGCCAGCTTTTCACTGTCTTTTTTTTATGTTTATTTAAACAGGGCAAGAAAAACCTTCAAGAAAGACTTGTTGGATAACCTAAAATAGAGTTTCTAATTATCAGCCTGTTTTTTTGGTTTTTCCCACGGAAACACCACCCATCTTGAATCTTCAAGCGTTTTTCCGATAATGTGATCGGTGGAACTCGCTGTATTGTTCCTCTCTACCAGAAAAACGTTTAGGTGGTTGATGTGTCGAAGGCAAATGGATGCTTTGCCAAGTGTTTTGCCTGTGTCATATATCTCGTCTATTAAAAGGTACTTTTTAGCAGTATCAAATTGAGGTATTTTGCTGTGGATGACTTTTTTATCAATCATTGGGAATAGGCTAATGTTTTTGATGCCTAAATTATATGACACCATCGTCGCAGGTATGATGCCGCCATTTGTAATGGCTATTATTTCGTATTCTTCCAAAACATTCTCCAGTTTTGCCTTGATTTTCAGGCATGTGTTTTCTACCAATTCATCAATGTCGTCCCAACTCAATAGGATTTCTTTAGCCGTAAATTCCAAGATGCTGATATAAGACATATCCTTTTAAATAGCAAAATAAATTTTACTGTAATGTTTGATTTATGCTGTTAGGGTAAAATTTGACTCCTCTGATAGATTTGTTTTGGATGGCATAAATAATGAAATTGAGATTTCAGTCTGTTCTGCTCCTGTTAAGGGTAAAGCCAATAAGGAAATAGTGAAAAAAATTTCATACTATTTCAAAGTAAAAAAAGATAGTGTCACGATAATTCGGGGCCTGAATTCAAAAACAAAAATAATGGATATATCGCTAAAATAACACTGTGATTTGTTGTTATTTGTCTATTCCATCATAGCAAAAACACCGCTGAAATGATGATAATGATGATTTGCCTGTTTTAACCGCGACAGAATGCTGTGCGGATACATGGATATATTTGTATATGTGGTATTACCCCTTTTTTTTTATTTTGGTTGAGATTGAAAAGCAAATTAACTGCATTCAAAAGCATTAGTTTGAGTTTTTATTGGCGCCTCCTCCAATTGAATTCTGTATTATTTTTTCTGCTATCACCAAAGAAGCCAATTCTTGACCCTCTTTGGTTTGCGCACCTATGTGTGGCGTACATATTAAATTTAGAAGATTCAGTAGCTCCTCATTGGATGGGGGCTCTGTTTCAAAAACATCCAATGCCGCACCGGCAATTCTGTTGTTTTTTAGTGCTTCTATCAATGCGGATTCTTCAATAACCTCTCCCCTTGACGTATTGATTAAAAACGCAGTGTTTTTCATATTTGAAATTGATTCCTTGTTTATTATGTATTTTGTTTGTTCTGTTAGCGGAACATGACACGTTATGAAATCTGAGCTTTGCAACAGGGTTTTTAGGTCGGTTGTAATAAGCGACACTTCCTGAATAAAACCTTTGTCAATTGGCACTACGTCATATCCTATCAGGTTCATTCTTAGGCCCCTTGCCAATCTTGCAACGTTTCTTCCTATTTTTCCTAACCCGATTATTCCCAAATATTTTCCTTTTAACTCACTGCCAATAAGGTTTTTCTTAACCCAGTTGCCCTTTTTAGTTTCATAATTAGCAAAAGGTATGCTCCTACACAAAGAAAACATTAAACCTAAAACTAATTCGGAAACAGCGGTGATTGAGGCTTCCCCTGCATTAATCACCTCGATATTGCGTTTTTTTGCTTCCTCTGTATCGATGTTATCGAGCCCTACTCCCACCCTAGCTATTATTTTTGCTTTTGTGGCGTTTTGAATGACTTCTTTGGTTATTTTGGTTCTGCTTCTTACAATAATGACATCGTAACTACCTACATTTGACAATAATTGTTGAGCAGAAATCTCTGGTTCATAATCTACAACCAAACCCGCATTCTTCAAACTGGTTATTCCTCTTTCATCTATTGAATCACATATTATCACTTTACCTTCGATATTCATATTTGAAATTTTTTCTCTCGGAATATATTGATTACCTTTTAAAACATGTTTCCAAAATCATTTCTTTTGGTTAGGGTGGACTATATCAAAATGAAAATATTTATAATCTATAACACCGTTATGAGAGTATGGCTACTAAAGAATTGGACATGGATTACAGTAAGTATGATTTCAAAGATTCTACTGAAGTTTATGCCTATTTAAGTAAAAAGGGGCTTTCAAGGGGCACCGTTGAAGAAATAAGCAAAATGAAAGGGGAGCCTGATTGGATGCTTGACTTTAGGTTGAGATCTTATGACGTTTTCATGAGTAAACCGATGCCAAACTGGGGTGGGGATCTCGACCGTATTGATTTTCAAAATATATACTATTATGCCAAGGCCGCTGGCAAACAGAGTCAGAGCTGGGATGATGTACCTGATTCTGTAAGGAATACATTTGAAAAACTGGGTATTCCTGAGGCTGAACGCAAATTCTTGGCTGGTGTTGGCGCACAGTATGAATCCGAAACTGTTTACCATCACTTAAACGAGGAGTTGGAAAAACAAGGTGTAATTTTTATCGATACTGATACTGCCGTCAAAAAATTTCCAGATCTACTTAGGAAACACTTTGGAAAAATCATTCCTCCTGAGGATAATAAATTTGCTGCCTTAAATAGCGCAGTTTGGTCTGGTGGTTCTTTTATCTATATTCCACCTAACGTAAAAGTTGAACTACCCTTACAGGCGTATTTTAGAATAAATGCTGAGAATATTGGTCAGTTTGAAAGAACCTTGATTATCGCAGATGAGGGCGCAGAGGTCCATTACATTGAGGGCTGCACTGCTCCAGTGTACTCCTCTGAATCATTGCATTCTGCTGTAGTCGAACTGGTGGCAAAGAAGGGCGCAAAAATCCGGTACACTACAATTCAAAACTGGAGTAAGGATGTTTATAATCTGGTAACTAAAAGAGCGTATGCATATGAAAACGCCACTGTTGAATGGGTTGATGGCAATCTTGGAAGCAAATTGACGATGAAATATCCTGGTGTTTACATGTTGGGCAAGAACGCTCATGCTGAAATAATTTCTATTGCATTTGCTGGAAAAGATCAGCATCAGGATGCTGGTGCCAAAGTTGTTCACCTGGCACCAAATACTACCTCCAGGGTAGTTAGCAAATCTGTTAGCAAAGACTCTGGAAGAACTACCTATAGGGGATTATTGCATGTTGCAAAGGGTGCCAATGGCGTGAAGTCAAATGTTCGCTGTGACGCATTGTTGCTTGATGAGTTTTCCAGAACTGATACCTATCCATATGTGGAGGTTAATGAGGATGATGCCACCATTACCCATGAGGCAACTGTGGGGAAAATTGGTGACGAACAAATATTTTACCTGATGAGCAGGGGATATTCAGAATCTGATGCGTTGAGTCTTATAGTGGGTGGATTTATGGAGCCATTTACAAAAGAACTTCCAATGGAATATGCTGTAGAACTGAACCGAATGGTGAAGATGGAAATGGAAGGCTCAGTAGGTTGACCGTCCCTTTTTCTCTTTTTTCTCTCTTTAGATAGGACCTATAAAAAACAGGGATTTACTATATAT
>JBBJMN010000140.1:0-4795 GCA_037720485.1 Candidatus Nitrosocosmicus sp. | reverse complement strand
TTGTATTTTCTCATCAAGTTCTGCATCGTTTACAGTGTTTCCTCCTCCTCCTCCTCCTCCTCCTGCTGCTGCTGCTGCTGCTGCTGCTGCTGCTGCTTCATCCCATTCTCCTTCCATTTTTTTTCCGTTCTTTAGCATTAAATATTAGACCAGTCTATAATTATTTAAGGTGTTGTAAATTAAATTATTCTCATTCCTGCAACCTGTCTGAACTTGTATCTGACGGTATCAACCTTTCGTATTTTTACAACATGAACAGCAAGATTAACTATTTATCGTTTCTGCTTCTGAATTGTAAACAGAAAAAAATACTTTTTATAGATTTTGATACCACTTTTTCATCATATTTTCAAAACACCGTTACATTGGCATATGACAAAATTGATTTTTCAGATTTTAGGATTGTTTTGCCCGGAATAAAAAATATGGATTTTTTTATAAAGGAAATGGTGGATTCACTGTCATGTAATTCCATTTTAATCCTTGATTCTTTAAACGGCTTGATTGATGCTTTGAATATGCTAAACCTCTACAAAATGAAAAACAAAAAACTAACCGAAGGGGCAAAATCCTCAAGGCAAAAATCAGGTGGATACCAAAGCCTAAATATTCTGTCGCTATTGTTAAAGAAAACAGAAAACAAAAAAATACCAATCGTGATTACAATATATCAATCATTGGAGAGGTCAAAGAAAATGGTTAATGAATTACTGATGAACAATGATGAATTAGAAACAAACAACCACTTTTTGAGAATCTCTAGCAATGTCCTGTTTTTAGAGTTTGATGAAGGTGGGGATAGAACGGGACTTACTCTCTTAAAAAAAAACTCATCTGTTTCCTGTTCCCCCACTTCAACTCCCTTGACTAATCATACAAATATTTTTTTCCCTTATTCAAGATGGTTTTATTAGAATTTTGTTAAACCATGATTACAAATTGTTTTTCTTATCCCATTTTTAGCTCTGTAATCTTATACATTGCGGTAACAGCTAGTGTGAAAATAATCAATCCAATACTAAGGTAGATGTATTTTTCCTTTTTCTTTATGGCGTTATAGGCCCTGTGCATTACCACCATGCCTATAAAACCAAACATTAGTGTGAGAATGCCGATTATGGTTTCATAATTGTTTTGTACTGCGCGAGAAGGGATGAACCCGTCAATGTTGTTGTAATTCTGTCCCTCTAACAACGCGTTAATTAAACCGGCAGTAAATGCATAAAAAATGACAATGTAAACACTTGCTAAAATTATGCTTATCCTGATATGTCCCTTTTTCAACTTTGTATTTTAAATCATGATGGATTTATAAACTAAAACTTTTTTGTAGGTATAACATCTATAGATTTTGGTAAAGGAGTTTGGGAGCAGGCAAGGCCAAAGGAAAACTAATTGTCATAGAGGGATTGGATAAATCTGGAAAGACTACTCAATCTAAGCTGCTATTTGAGTTTTATAACAAACTTTATCCTGGCTATGTTAATTTGTTTAATTTCCCAGACTATACAACAAGAATAGGGCAAGAAATCCGATTATTCTTGGAGGGAAAAATTCAATACAATAACGAAGTGAAGCATATTCTATTATCTGCAAACAGGTGGGAAAAAAAATCTGAAATGGAAACATTAAGGAGTCAAGGCAATATTGTCATCCTAAATAGATATTACCAATCCAATTTGGTTTATGGGTTGTCAAATGATTTGGATTTAGATTGGCTAATAAATTTGGATTTAGGCCTACCCAAGGAAGATATAGTAATTGTCTTGGATATTGACCCATCTCTTTCCCACAAAAGAGGCATCGAAAACAACTTTATCCTTGATGAGTTTGAGAAAAATAAGGATTTTTTAGAGAGGGCAAGAAAAAACTACCTCTATTTAGCCAAAAAGTTTAACTGGACTGTGATTAATTCGGACCAGGATGCCAACTCCATATCGAAATTAATTGTTGATCACATTAAAAATAAATAAAGAAATAAAATTAATATTTTTTATTGTGCAGTTTGTGATCATTTAGATTGAATTTCAAATTTGTTGGCGAGATTACCGACCCAATCCATAAAAATATAAAATTCACTCAAATTGAAAAAGAGTTAATTGACACGCCAATTTTTCAAAGGCTGAGAAGGATTCGGCAGCTAGCTGGGGCGCATTTGGTATATCCTGGGGCGTTGCACTCTCGTTTTGAGCATTCTCTTGGTTCAATGTTTCTGGCCGGGATGTCGGGCCAAACATTATACAGCAAAGATTACCTTACCGACATGGATGTAATCCAAAAACTGAGAATAGCTGCATTGTTGCATGATGTTGGTCACGGTCCTTTTTCTCATCTTTTTGAAGAAGTTTCAAAAAATGGTGTTAAATTTTCACATGAAATTTTTGGGCATGAAATCATCACAAACACAATAATCTCTGACATAATAGAAAAAAATGGCTATGATTCAAAGGAAATAGCCTCCATAAGCTTTGGAAAGCACAAGATGAACTTTTTAAACGAAATCATATCTGGTGGGTTATCCGTGGATTTGATGGATTACCTTCCAAGGGACAGTTATTTTTCTGGTACTGAATACGGTAAAATAGATTATCATAGGATAATAAACTCACTGGAGGTGTCATCCCATAATAACTTGGGTATAAACAAATCGTCTCTGTATTCGTATGAGTCAATGCTGATATCAAGATATCAAATGTTTAAAGCGGTATATTTCCATAAATCAGTGAGGTCAGGTGAGGTTATGCTGATCCAATCCATGAAAATCCAAAACGATGCTTTAAACCTTGCCCCTCCCAATTCTTTGGAGGAGTTTTTTGTTTTGCATGATGAAATGGTTTTGGAAAAATTGTCAAGTTTATCAAACTACAGGCAAGCCAATGATGTTGGCAACAATGTTGGGATTAGACTGGCAAAAGACTATCAAAACAGAAATCTCCTGAAATGCGTTTATGAGTTTTTTTTATTGTCTAGCCAAAGAAACAAAAACAAGGTGCCATCTACTGCTTCAGAATCAGATATTGAAAAAGGTAATATTAATGGGATTGAGCTGTTTGATGATCAAATAGAAAAACTAACAAACATAGTTGAGGAATATCGGAATTCCGGCTATCCGATTTTTTTGGATGTTTCTCGAGCACCCTCAATCCCATTGGCTCCAAAAAAAAGGGAGGTTACATCCATAATGATCATGGATAAAAAATCAGAATATGAAAAATCCTTTGATCAGATTCCCTTGATTAACGCTATCAGCGGATATTTGGATATGATTAGGATTTACACGACTCGGGATAATAGGCAATTTTTTGAGAATGTTTTTGACAGCAATTTCAATTAGCATTCATAACGAAATATATAATCAGGAAGAAAAACAAACAAACAAACGAATGATTAAACCTCGAATTGTTATAAAACTCAGTGGAAGTATCTTTAATTTTGAAACAGATTACAAAATGCTGTTTGAGTATGTTAACCTTATAAAAGAAATATACCAAACCTATCAGCCTATAGTAATAACTGGAGGGGGAAAAATTGCAAGATTCTATATCAATTTGTCCAGATCATTAGGTTTTGACGAATCGTCACTTGATGCAATTGGCATACAAGTGTCTCATTTGAACGCAAAGTTGTTGATATCGGGACTCGGGGATCTCTGCTATCCATTAACACCACAAAACTTGGATGATATTTCAACTGCGGTGCTCGCAAATAAGATAGTCGTCACAGGAGGTCTATACCCTGGACAAAGCACAAACGCTACTTCTGCATTGATTGCTGAAAAGGTAAAGGCAATAAAGTTTTTTAATGCAACGGATGTGGAGGGAATTTTTAACTTTGATCCAAGGAGCAACCCTGATGCAAGGTTATATGAATCCATAGGCATCAAAGATTGCATTGATTTGTTAAGGGTGGAAAACTCCATGGCTGGAACGTATGACTTGATGGACCTAATCAGTCTGAAAGTGATTGAGAGATCGGGTTTACCAACTGTTGTTTTTAAACTGTCAACAGATAACATTCATAAAGTTGTACTGGAAAACGCAAAGATGGGTACAGCGATAATCATATAGTTTTAACTTGACCATGATATTTTTCGATTCCGTCCTGTAACATTTTATCAAACAACTTTTCTCCCTCCCCGATTCCCAGTGGTTTAGATTGAGCTTTTGCAAAACCATCCTCATCAGTTATGTATAGGATTACCTGATCTCCATAAATTGCCTTGGCTGCAAATATCTTTTCTCCAACTGGAAGAAAACCTTTTCCACCGGGTATTTGTTTTATTGTATATGTTAACATTGCAAAACCAGTGTAATTAAATAACTTTATTTGAGCGTCTTTTGAATTCTTTTGGCCAATAAAAGCAGCTTCATTGTATCTCATATGTTTCCTTCCACATTTTTTTACAAAATTATATTAATTAAAGTCTCTGTCCGTGGAGTTTAAGCTGTTTGTTTTGTTTTTTTAACTATTGCTGTAGATTCGCAAATGGGCTGTCAAATCCTGTTTTTACCTGTGTTGGTTTCGCGTTTCTTTGGATTGAACATTATTGTTTATTAATGGGAATTGCGACAGATCATTTATGGCTTTTATTAATGGTGCTGAATGGATTATCGTTATTCTGATTATTGTTGTGCTTTTCTTTGGAGCTAGAAAAATTCCAGAATTAGCCAAGTCTTTAGGAAAAGCGTCCAGTGAATTCCAAAAAGCAAGAATTGAATCAAAAAAAACCCTTGAGACTGAAATTGGTAAATCATCACAGAAATCAGTAGACAGGGAAAAACTAGAATCAATAGCA
>JBBJMN010000043.1:0-16719 GCA_037720485.1 Candidatus Nitrosocosmicus sp. | reverse complement strand
GTGTAAAGCAAAACCAATATCAGGAGTGGCAATGTGACATAGTACAGGTTCACGTCGGTGTCTATTAGTATTTCATCACCTGTTGCCACATAATAAACAGTAGTTCCAACAGTTGTGGCCCAGATTCCGAGTATTGCATAAAAAAACAAAACCCATATTTTTTCATTCAATTGCTTTAATCTCCAAAAAACAGGCCTCTCCAAAAGGATGAATTAGTGATGGATGAAATGAAAGGGCCAAATAAACCCTTTTCAACCTTTATATTCTTTGCCAATTTGGCATGATTTCCGTTCACATCTATCGCCGTTATTGTTACTTTGGTATAGGGAGGCGATACCTTAAGGAGGGCAGTGTACTCACTATTGTGCTTTTTTGCAAGATATGTTATTACGCTTTTGTTTACCCCAGTATAGCTTATTCCTCTAATGATCAATGGTGACTCATCGATTATTTTTAATTTGATCACATTGTTTCCTTCATACAACTTCTCTGTCACTATTGAGATTTGAGGGGGTTTAGTATCGTTACTATGTGTAGCAACATCACAACAAACGGGTTTTGAAGGGCCTGGTGGTGGAGGAGGTTGCAGTATCCACTGTGCATGGGAGGCGTAATCATGAGGGTCATAGTAAATTAAAATTAGAGCAAAACAGGAAATAACAAGAAAAGACGGGAGTCGCAACATTGTGATCATTAATTTTATTTCAGATAACATCACAACCTTAAATAACTTTTGTTGCAAACCTCAAGGACAGGGATAGGCTATAACATCCCTGTTCCCAGCATTTAAGGATTAAGATCCTAAAATGTTTTTATTGTTTTATATTGTTTTTATATTCTATTTGGCAAAATAGTTCATGCATATAGACACAAAAAAAGACCTTTCAGAATTTGGATACAATTTCGAAACCGAAGGAAACAGTCCTCCGGTAACTGGGTTTTCTTCCATCACCGAAGCGGGAACCTCGGACGTTACCTTTTGCTATTATGAAGCATACAAAGCAGCCAAATACATTGCTCAATCCAATGCGGGTGTTATCTTATGCACCAAGGCCATGATTGGAAAAGTTCACCCAAAAAAAAACCAACAGTTTTATTTTCTTGACAATCCCCGCCTTTGTTTTATACAATTACTAAAGCGGACAAAAGATAAATCGGCAGAGGCTAAGCAAATATCGCCAAACTCATTAATCCACGAATCAACTAAAATTGGCAAAAACTGCTCGATTATGCCATATACGGTTGTTGATAAGAATAGCTCCATAGGGGACAACTGCATAATAGGATGCAGGGTCAGCATCATGAATAGCTCCATAGGGGACAACTGCATTATCCAGTCCGGAGCGACTATTGGGGAGGACGGTTTTGCTTATGAAAGGCATCAATCTGGAAGACTTGAGCATTTTCCTCACCTAGGACGGGTGATAATAGAGGATAATGTCGATATTAGTGCAAATTGCTCCATTGCCAGAGGCTCAATGACAAACACAGTAATAGGAGAGGGAACAAAATTGGATGCCCTTGTCCACATAGCGCATAACGTAAAAATAGGCAAACACTGCGAACTTACAGCCGGAACCATCATAGGGGGAAGCACTGCCGTTGGCAATTCAACATGGACTGGCCTAAATTCAACGCTCAAGGACAACATTCATGTGGGTAACAATGTGATAGTCGGAGCTGGGGCAATGGTAATCAAAGATGTAGACGATAACGACATAGTAGCAGGGGTCCCTGCCAAATCCATAAAAAGCAAAGTAAAAACTAACCTAACTTTTCTCATGGCAGGTCAAAAAAACAGTCAAAATTCATAATTGTATTGTTCCTCCCCACTCACATGAACGTCCTATTCTTTTCTTTCGTTACGTAATGTTTCTATTTGTTTCTATTGCTTCAAATCCTGTTTTTCGCGCATAGGTATGGTAAATTTAATAGAGGCGCCTTTACTGTAGTTTTTGTCAATCCAAATATTTCCCCCATGGGATTCAACCAGCCCTTTGCATATAGCCAAACCCAAACCGCTACCGCCATGCTGCCTCGTTAAAGACGTGTCTGTCTGATAGAATTTTTTGAACAAATTGCCTATTTTTTCAGGTGGAATCCCAAACCCGTTGTCTTCCACTGTAAAAAGGATATCACCATCAGTATCGCCATTGTCTGTTGTTACCTTTTTTTCATACTCATGCTGTTCGACTCTGACCACAATCCTTCCGTTTTTTGGAGGAACGAAATCAATGCAATTCTTTAACAAATTATTAATTACTTGAACGATTCTTTGAGGGTCACAAAGTATTTTCGTCTCCGGTTTCACATTAAAGTCTAATTCCAATTCAATGACTTTGTATTCGCTTTCAACAATGGACTTAAAGTCATCGATGGTTTGCTCTACCAGTTGTTTTATGTTAACAAAAGATTTGGATATCTTTAGTCTTTTGAGTTCCAACCGGTAGATGTCAAGGATGTCATGAACTAAATTCTCCAGTATCATTTCGTTTCTCGATATTGATCTTATCGCCTTTTCCTGCGTTTCGTTGATTGTACCTTTGAATTTTGGCTTTAACAGCATTCCAGCATATACCTTTATCGGCATAAGCGGAGTCAGCAGTTCATGGCTAACCATCGAGATGAACTCGTCTCTTGCTTTTTCACTTAATAATAACTCTTTATTGAATATCTCTAGCTTCGTATTTGCTTCGGAAAGGTCTTTTGTCCTTTCATGTACCTCTTTTTTCATTTCTTTTTGCCACATGTACACAAATATTAGCAGTACTATTAGCACAACATTTATAATAACAAGCAGTATTGCCGTTTCTAAATTAGGTAAATACATTATTTTGCCTATGCTTGAATATATCGCATCCGTGGGAGTAATTATCCCAACCGTATAAATAGTTGAGCCATTTATTTTTACATGGTAATAGCTTGCGAGTACCTCGCCGGCCATATTTTTAAAAATGCCAGCGCTTGGCTTCCCCATTTGAACAACATCCTTTACAATTTTATTAAAGACAGGGCTTTGCTTAACCCATGCCTGGACCTCTGGACCAAATACGCTTTTTCCCACCAGGTGTTTTGTGGGAGTGGTGAGTATCAGTCCATTTTTATCAAAAGCATCAAAGTATTCAGAACTAACATTATAAATGCCACTGTAGTGCTCAAAGAAGCGTTCCACTGGAACCAAAACTCCCACAATTCCCATGAATTCGTTTGTATCTTGGTGAATAATTGGGTTGGCAAAACCAATGCGATATTTATTGTCCAACCCTATATAAGATCCTGAAAACTGCGGTTGTTTGGTTAGCATAGCTTCTTTCACCCAATCAGCTCTTTTTGAAAGGTTAAATCCAATGTATTTGTCTTCTCCTTCAGGAACCATGTTTTGCCTGATGATCCCAAACATATCTAAATAGAACAACCTATCAATGATGGAATTTGTCTGTCTGTAACTTTTAGAGAGCAACACCTCTGTTTTGTTATCGGTGTATTGGCCATTTTGCAGATTTGAAGAATATGACAAACCGTTTGTGGTTGCAAGGATCGTTTTCATATCTGATTGTATACTTTGTGCCAAAGATATCAAAGACTGATTATGTCTTGACCCTTGCTGGAGCATTAGGCTGTGCTTTACCTCTTGAACATTGTTATTTTGAAGATAAAAGTAAATCAAATAGGATACAGCCATAATTGAAAAGACAATGGCAATAAACAACTTTCTCGAGGCAATCATTTGGATTTTAACTATAGGGTCATGAAGATAAAAACATATCAAACTTCGGGTAATTTATATCAGCATCAGGTTCAAAAAGAAGCATCTGGCATATTATGCCCAACGCAAATCGATAGGAGCATAAGCAATAAAAAAAATATCTGAACCTCAGTTCAGCAAATAACTCGTCATTGTCCAAAAAATACAAGGTTTATCCCATATTTGGATATAACCACCTTTTGGTAACCACCTTCCCATTAATCGCTGTTCACCTAAAATAAACAGAATGGATACAACAACCACAAGGATGGATATGGAAACTAAAGAGGTGAACTGTTTATACTTGTAAAATGGGCATCTTTAAATTCTCATCATATATTGAGTTAAAGTATGAGGGTTTTGATAGTTGATGACAATGAAAACATCATAGAAGCTATAAGAGATTATTTTGATTCAGAAAACATCGAATGCACAGCAGTTACTGATGGAGCGTCAGGTTGGAGGAAATACAAAGAAAATTATGATGCGGTATTACTCGATATTGCCATACCAAAACTCAACGGATTGGACATAATAAACCAACTAGACAACAAAACAATAAGCGAAAGAAACATAATTGTAATTACAACTCGGTTCTTCAGGAAGACGCAAGACCAAAAAGCGGGAGTTAGAAGTCCTATCCAAACCAATATCGCTGGAAAAAATAGATGAGATCGAAAAAATGCTTATCTCAATGACAATTAAATATACCCGCTAAAAAATTTACAATCTACCAATCAAACCATTTCTATTGTTCCGCCTTTGTTTGCCTGCCACATACATTTACACGGGGCATTTTTTAATAAGAGATTAAAAATAAATAGATGTATTCCGATTGATTGTATCGCCAATTCAAATGCCTTTCTCGATTCTTCCAAAGTTTTGCAGTACATGTAGTGATTGTTGATTGTCATACAAAGTAATTCGTTGTTTTCCCATATGCATGTCTGTGGTCTGTTTCATTGGAGAACGGGGCAGTACACTTGGGTTGATGGAATACAGATTTATAGCCAATCAACTCCGGATGAGACATAACCGCAGGTAGCGGCCTTTAAAAAAAATGCTATTGAATTAGCAAATTCAGGGCATCAAACAACAAACCAAAGGTTGGATTAATAGTGCCTACAGACATGGAGTGCAGTTAAGATAATTGCAAATTCAATAGGACTTGTTGGTGCCTTTAAAATGGAGGCGGGGGATTAAACAGCATTTTTGCAGCAAACAAGGGACAGCCATCACAAACGACTGTATAGAAATAATGCTTGCAATCGTTATTATTATTATTATTGTCATACCCATAGGCTATAGAAGGAACTCGATGACCTTTCTTGAAGTTTGGAGGTCTTCTTTGGGTCTTTGAGTGTTCAAAACGGTAAATTCACTATTTAGTGTCATTCTCATTACCTCAAACGCCTCCATATGGGTAATGGAGGGGTCAAGTCTTGTTTGAAAAGCTCGATACTCGGCCAAGCCTTTTACTGAATTGGAGCCCAAAAATATTTTGGTTTTTTGGGAACCATACAATTCTATGATTTTTACTTTTTCATGCGACGTCAGAAATGTCGGTAAAAAGTACAGGTTTAAAGTTACGGGTTGAGGGGTTCTCGCATATATATATTTGGCGTAAATCTCCCAGCCTCCATCGTCGCCTCAGATATTGCCCTGTGATCATGGTGATTGTCTTCCCTTGGGTGAGTATATATCACATCAGCGTGGGTCTTTCTAATAAAAAACTCTAATGAATTAATTAATTCCTTGGAAAGGTATACAGCTGAATCTTCGTAATTATTCTATCCATAACGCTTTGGCTCCAATATATTTAGCGGAGTCTATTATTTCATTGGATCTTTTAACCACAGAGCCAGCACTAGACCCCCTTGTAACAATATACATGAATACATTTAACCCTTTTCTTGCTGCTTTGATGAGTGTTCCTCCACAGCCTAGCTCAATATCATCGGGATGGGCTCCGATAGCCAAAATGTTCATGGCTTTGTTTTACAATATTCCCATTTTAGTGTTAATAATTAGGAATTTATTGAAATAACTCCACAACCAATCAAATAATTTTATAATGGCACAATATAATTAAAACTATGAACTATTCTGAGGAGTATGAAAATTTTATTAATACATCTATAGATAGTTGTTATTTTTTATTAGGTAGGGAGTCATTTGAAAATTACACAAAGTTAATCAATTTGCTTGAGTCAATATCATCATCCTCAAAGTTGGAGGACCATCCAAACGTCTCCATTCTTATTGAAAAGGCAAGGTTTCTTTTAGAATCGTTGGTCAGCAGCCATAAAATCCCAACTGAAGTAATCCTGTTACTCAAAGACTGTTTTGACGGACTAAAGTCCGACATAAAAAATGAGAACCACAACCTTGATTTGTATTTGATTGAACGCATTGAGAACAACATAGAAAGTTCAAAAAGGGATGAAAAGGACTTTGCTTTTTCTAAAAGAATAAAAACTCTCTTCATATGCAATGACGGGTTTTTAAAAGAACTGGTTTTAAAAAAAACAGACGAGTCAATAGTGATAACCCATTACCCAACATTTAACGAATCATTCAGGGTTCTAGATGAAGGAAATTTTGACATTGTTTTATGTGACATAACGGAATTCAACTCCATAATAGAGGACTTTCTGATAACATATTCCAAAAGACATCCGTTTGTAGCAATATGCAAAAACAATGATCCAAAACTCCTAGCAAATATTGCAAGAATGGACGTAATGGGGATGGTTCCACGAACTGGAACAGGGATAAAATTCCTATCCAAATATTTACATGCTTCATATTCTGAATGGAATAAGCAAAAACAAAAGAACATTGTTAAACCCTTATTGGAAAACCCTCAAATAAAGATAATTTTGCATGATATGTTATTGACGGATCTGCCAATTAAGCAAAACATAAGGTCATATTTTACCAATGAGATTAAAATGAACCCAGTCATAAAGGAATCTTACAACATTCAGATAAACGACATAATAAAATCCAATACAAAAATTATTGACGCACTTGTCAAGGAAAAATATTTGATAAGGGAGGAAGGAAAAACCATAATTACCTGCCCTAATTGTGACGGGGTAGATGTTGACATAAACTATTTATGCGAACATTGCGGGAATAATTCCTTCATAAAATACAATAACATACTAATCCACAAGATTTGCGGTTACGCCAATTTCAAAAACCATTTCAAAGTTGGAAATAACTTTTGTTGTCCCAAATGCAAAGTAATTATAGATTTTCCTATTGAATGCTACGCCAAAACGGGATACTATTGCAAAAACTGCCTAAACTTTTTTTATGAGCCCAAAATTAATATCCAATGCAATTTTTGCAATTTCGGGCCTTTTGAAATGATAGAAAGCAAATTCAAGAACCTATTTAGTTACAGAATTAATCCAACTTATGAAAAACAATTCAAGAAAAATTTTTTCATATTGGAGAAGTTGAACCAATATTTGATTCAAAATGGTTTCTCCATGTCATATAACGAAAAACTATCTCAAGATTCAAAAACTGAAATCTTTGTTGACCTTATAGGAAGAAAGGACAATCAAACAATAATTGCCGTTATTTTGAGTTCACGCCTTGAATACAACATAGAACTTTTGCATCACATTGAAATTGCAAAAAGGGACAACAGCAAAGTCATACCGCTAATAATATCCCTAGAAGAGCCTATTCAAGTTCTATTCAACTTGATAACAAAATTCGGAATTTATTTGATAGTTTCAGAAAATGATGAAGAGATTCAGGATAAGGCCAAAGAATATTTGATCACAAATAGCGTTACACTAAATGAGCCCTTGAATAAATGATCTGCATTCCATGATGGCACATTCCAACATGACAAGATCAATTCGGGAGCATTTTTGAAAAATTTTATGCAAGATCTATTTACTACCAACTTTTTATATTTCAAGATGTGTCCCCAATTCGAATTAGAGTACCAATAAAAAATTTAAGGCCAGTATCAACTTTACCACACCTTTAACAAAAGAAATAATAATTAATCCGGACTACCTCTAAACATTATTAAATAAAATGGGATTTATCCTGAATTTTCTCATTATCATTGGCACATGCTATTGTTGAATATGACCATTGACCCGCACATAAATGCCAATGACCTTGATTCAACAAGCACATTTCCAAATGATACCTCAAAAAACGCATCGCTAAATGAAGTCACACTTTCGGCAAATAACAATTCTATGCCTCGAGTAACAATAACCGATCCAATCACAGGATCGACTATCCCTTTTAACGACATCATTGTTAATGGAACTGCGTACGATAAAGATGACGGTATTGAAAAGGTAGAGGTAGTTATAGGACCCTACCCTTTGGTCAATACAAGCATTCAGTCCTTTACTGCAATACCACCACCACTCCAAAAAAATCAGTACAAATCAAGCATCTACCTCAACGGAACAAACGGAGATAACAAATGGGCAAACTGGTCCATTCCAATACATTTTGAGAAAGAGGGAGTTTACGGAATTTATGCTGTCGCCACCGACAAAAATGGAAATTCAAGCTTGAATGCAACCAATGTTTACCTGCCTTTCTCGCATTCACAAAATGAATATAGAATGGGTGAGCACCTCAACCAGACAATGATAGCGTTAGTCAATCCACTGTTTACAAGAGCCGCTTATGCCGACAATGCGTTCTATCAGTTTTACTCTTTATATAACGAAATAGAACCTGGGAAAAAAGTGGATAGCAATATATCTATGCTCAATGCCAAGGTAGAGCAGCCTGTTTTCATTGATCCATCAAAACCATATGATATTGAGAAAAATTTATCAGAATATTCACAGGTAGACGTATACAACTCACACATCATAACATTATATCGCCATATCAAAAACCACACACCACCAAATGCCAAACTTGCCATCATAAAGGACCAAGATGTTCATAACGGATACATCTTTAGCGACAATGGCAGAAAAGAAAAGAATGCATATGGTTTGCTCATTCTCTTCCATGATGAATATGCATCAAAACAGATGTATTACAATTACAAAAAATTTGTTGAAAATGGGGGAAAAATAATATTCATAGACCCTAATGTTTTTTATGCCGAAGTCATCTACAACAAGTCAAACAACACCATCACTCTAGTCAGAGGCCATGACTGGTTTTTTGATGGCAAAACCGCTCAGAAAGACATTTCTGAAAGGTGGTTTAAAGAAACCAACAAATGGGTTGGAAGCAATTATATGAAATCAGAGATAAAGGACAACATTACCTTTAACAATAACCCTTTTGATTACACTCACTTTGAAGAGAACTTTTTGAACAATCCAAACATAACAGTGATAATAGACTACGAAGCAAACATACCAAACACAAGCCCATACGCGGGTGCCACAATAGCTACTTACTCCTTTGATTACGCCAAGGGAAAGATAATAATGATAAGTCTTTACGGAGAAAGGCTCATCAATAATCAAAACTTCCTTGATTTTTTGGATACTCTGTTATAGTCCTTGAAAATGAACACAAATAACAACAATCTTTGACAGCAACATATCGGAAGGATATAAGGCTTTAAATGTAAAGGTCCACAGCATTTTATTTTGACTATAGCTTTAACATTTGCATATTCACAATTGCCGTATGATAAAAATCGTCATTTTCCACACAAGATGCAGTCTTAGCGTTTTTCAAGCCTATTTAGATGATCGAATACTAAACCAACTCACCATATCTAAGTTGTCTTGACAACCCTTCTTTAAGGGATTGGATGAATACTATGGAAGAATAAGGGAAAATCCCCTTTTTGTCATTTTATCATCTTTGGCCTGACATGTACGGCAATTTAGCTACTTTTGAATCTTTCAGAAGGTATCGGTTATGGTACCAATTTGCCTTTTTGTCTTTTGGAATACCCAATGTATCATCATCTGCAATAATTCGTCCTGACTACAGATTCCTAAACCCGTTTAATTTTATGGTCCAATATTATAACGCGCCATTAATAGATACCATAAGGAAATACTGGAACGATAGGGAACAACCTATAAAAACAGGTGAGGGAAACACAAGGCTGCTTGTTGTTGCTGTAGGCGCCCAAGGTGCCACAACTGCCACCTTTGAATGATATCCTAAAAAGGGAAACCAAATGATTCCCATATATGGTGATGATGACATCAAGGAGAAACACGTCATATTCTATTAAGACGGAATAAAGATAGAACACCTGCTAACAACAATGTCTTCGCATTTGAGATACAAGCTCACGGAATTACACGTAACAACAGCAACATTAGAAAATGAATCCACAATACAAGATAAAGGCAAAATACAAAATCGACCATTTATGGATGGTTTTTACCTTAGTAACACTCCCTTGCGTGAGATTTTGCAAGGCCACAGGGATTACGGGTACAAAGTCAAAGGATATGATGAGAAAGCTCCATCACTTGACATATTCATCGGTGATTTATACCCGACTAAAGAAAAAGGAACTCCCACAGACCCAGATTCCATTAATAACAGGGTTCAAAATATATTGTATCACGATAAATCAAAATATGACCAGAAGGTTGCCAACATGGTATCCGACTATATCAATATAAACCGGGCTTTAATGAAAATGCTTAATGGCAAAATAGAATTTCCGATATTGAGATATATGATAAATTAAATAAAGAATTGCAAGGCAAAATACAAAGCACAAACCATAACGGGGAAACGAGGCAAATTGAAGACCTGATAATGGGAAGAATCACAATAAACAACATAATAAGAAATGGGTATGGTGAATGCCAAAGCGTCATTGATTGTGACGATATATTCGGAAAGGCATTTGATTTCTCAAAACGCACAATAGAAAAATTAATTATTCAAGGCATTGAAGATACTTGTACCAAATGCGAATTTGTACGAGGCCGATAACAAGTAATTGTCCATACCAACAACACAAACAATCTGCCCGGTCATTTTCATTTGTAATAAGATGCCTTTCATTTGCTATTTCATTGATACGCTTTTCTGCTCGTATTGTGAAATATTCTTATTGCATGACTCTATTTCGTATCTTTTATTCTAATTGGCGATGAGGCAAAAGATCCCGTTTTGTCTTCCACTAAATTGCATAATTACAATTACGAGATTATCTCATTAACAGTGTAGCGTCTTTTGTAACTCACCGAATCTCTTTTTGATTTACATTAAATTTATCCAACAATATTGTAACCGATCTCAGAAACCAGACCTATAAGCGACATACATGCGTATTTTCGATGAAAAAAAATCTTGACTCTCAAATAGCGACGCTTTTCGAGTTTTATGATGATTTTAATGTCTCGCCTGTTTGGTAGTGCATAACAAGTAATACGCATATCCAATATTTTGGTCTGTAATTGCTTTTTGCTGTTTGCAATTTGTTCTGCATAAATTCGACAGATATTCAGGCATGGTCAGATTTGTAGGGCTCGAGGTAATGGATCCCAAGGGGCAAATATAATGACACCCCAGACTGGATTGGCAAGCAGAGTCGCATAACAGTCTTACTGAATCGGCCTGCATCTGGGCCATCCTCCTTGGAAAGGAGGGGCACAGGGAGAAGACAAGCCAACACCAGTTGACGAACGGGATTTTCTAAAAAATTCATCTCAATCAATAATACGAAAAAAAATCCCTTTATATAGTAATCGCAAGTTAAAACTTTCTGTTGTTTTCCAATGCAAAATCTTCCTCATGGGGTTGTTTTTCAATGAATTTTTATAGTGGGTCCATTCAACAACTACCAATAACTTTAACAAGCATATTTCTATTTTTCGGCATATAAATTCACCATAATTTTTGAAAAGGGATGAAGGAGTTTTATTTAATCTGACGCCAATTCTGCAAGTTAATTTATTTTTGATGTAAAACTTTCTTTTCGTAATCAATAAATCCATTTTACATTTGATTTTCTAATCCACATTACGATATTTTTAATATGATTCAATACAATGGATGCAGCCTTATAATGGAGGTGAAAATTCTATTTTGTCTGTATTTCACTGCAGATGTTCTGATATCACAATAGGCACTAATCTCGAAAATAAAAGTTAAAATGACACAAATGAATCTAAATGCATCTGCTATGGCACAATTGAGAACAATACATAATCACGATGGTGTCTCTTGTCAAACCCCCTGTAAAAAAACTTTTAAAGCATAGATATCGACTTTACAAGCTTTTTAACAGGTCCAAAATCAGTTAACATCAATAGCAACTTCCCATAAAAGGAACCTGCCACTAAAGAGAGAGTCCATTTATAACACCAGCAACGTATATACAAGAAGATTTAGTTTTTAAGTGATACAAAATCAATATAATTAACAAATTGACTTTAATGACTAATCTTCCATTAACAGTTCTTTCCGCTGTTATTCTTTCCATATTAATCATTTTGTCTATCATAAACATCCACAATATTAACAATATATCACAAGTCTTTGCCGTAACCGGGTCATATGTGGGACCAAAGAATATGTACTGCAGTAAAGACGAATTATCAGACAACTTTAAAGGCTCAACGTATATTTTGGAAGAAAGCCAAAAGTCCCCAAACGGAAAATGGCAAAACATCTACTTGGGAAATGGGTCAGGAGGAGTAATAAACAACAAAGGAAAAAATGAATTTTTTTTGTCTCCGGGCATATCCCGATCTATTAATGAAACAAACGCCGGATTGGTAAACTCCACAGGGACATATTGTGATTTTGTTTTAAAGGTCGATGTAAAAACAGTTAAACCGTTAAGAGAAAACAACCCTCCTAACACATGGGAGGCTGCATGGGTTTTTTTCAGATATACCGATACCTTTCATTACTATTGGATTTTGGTCAAGCCAAATGGTGTTGAGCTGGGAAAAAAAGACTGTGACACCTGTTCAGATCCTGTGGACGGACAACATTACTTGGAAACTAGTGAAAACCCTATCCTAAAGGTAGGGAAATGGTCACACTGGAAAGTAGAGATGATTGGAAATCATATCAAAATAACGGTAGACGGTAAAAAGGCAATAGATTTCACAGATACAGAAATGTCCCCAAAGTTGGCGTCAGGCTCAATAGCGATGTATACAGAAGATGCATTTGTAAAGTTTGACAACATTATGCTAAAGCCAAAGTAAAGTCAATACCCTTAATTATACAGGCATCCATTTTTACATGTTTGGCTAAACTTTGTATCAAACTCTTACGGCTTAACGGAAACAGATACATTTTCACCCATAACAAAAAACTGTCCGTGGACATAAGACAACACGGAGCGTTCCAATGGGGTCCGTATTCATTTTATATTCCTATTAGCCTACTATCAACTTTTTCATTCGCTACAACTTCTAATGACTTCATCTCAAAGAAATCATTCTAGCATTATATCTCCCAAAAATGGTTGCTAGGCCTATTGTTTCATCCCCCCGAATACTTGAATACTAGAATATAATTTTGTATCCAACTAATTCATCTGGTTTTTTATATTTAGCCCAATTTGGTATGGATTTGGGTCAGATAAAAGATTTACTAGAATTAAGAATGTTTATATTTTATAATAGTTTTATAAATTTATTATACCTATATGTGAATAATTATAAAGTATTTTGTAACAAATGCATATAACTTTGATAAAAGCGATATAAATTATATCTTGATGACTATATTTTCAAAAGTAGATTGTAAAGAAAATATTATGACAATTGGGCCAGCATCTTTATGTATTTTATATAGCAAAAGGTTTCAAATGTGGATTTAACTTGATTCGAATTAGTGATATATGTTTTTGTCATACAAATCAAATTCACAATACAAAATGTCATAGGTATCAACTAGGCATCCTTGATAGCAACAGAAAGCAAATCATTTCTTTATAAACAAACCAGTTTCCATATCCAACATGATGTTGTCAACAAAAGAGAAAGAGGGTGTGGTCATTGACCTGCTAAACAAAGGTTACACGGTAAGGGAGATTGCAAAGCTGGCCCATGTTTCGTTTACCTTTATAAAGAAAAGTTTTTTTCAAGTGATAGATTTTCCATTGTTTTTAATTACACATTGTAATAACCCATATACCTAATGGATTCGAAATCACGTTAAATAGTGATAGAAATGATAGATTGACATCATAGCCAAGTTTTCAGATAAAGATTATGTAGATATTTTAACTATGAATAATTTTTTACAGGATTAGAGGTAATTGGCTCTTATAATCCTTCATTTTAGTATCATCAAGAAAACAGGATATGTGAAAAATACCCAATCTATTTACACTTTGTGATACATTCAAACCCCCTGGTAACACATTAATTAAATTACCAATTAATTCAATAAAGTTATTACCAGTTCCTTCGATTTGAGCATCATTTTCTTTAATGCTATAACACTAAACTAAAGTGACCCATGCTAGAGCTATAATCGAGACGCTACCTATAAAAAGGGATATAGGTTGGCACGATTATCATTGTTTTGATTATAATGAGATGTTATCACATACTGGTATTACATCATATACCTTTATAAATAGAAGATTTTTGAATCCCCATTTATGGACAAATTTGGTATGTGTCCATAAGGATTTGAATTGGCATCAAATACCCGCCCTGTTGTTTCATTGTGACTGGTGCCATTATTGTTTATTGGTTGAGCAAAAGAAAATAATTGCTGCTGCTCCAAGGCTATGGCCAAACACATTAGCAAAGTTAACCCGATCATTCCGCCAACGATATTCCATGCGTTGTTTAGCCAGGTTTTAAGGCACATAATAATAACGCAAAAGGTTTGCCATTAGAAAGGTTTTTCTTTTCCATAAAAAACGCAGAGTGGATTGTAATTTTGGGTGGTGAATGGAGCATACATTGGGTGGACCACACAACAACGGCAATCATAACTGCATTGTTTTTACAGTGACAGATTATAAGATGGTTTTCTCAAGGTAACGATAACTACCCATCAAACTTTTTCTAATGTAAATGCATTATTATTGCATCAGAAGAAAAAGTATGTTGCAAATCGAAAGTCCGTCCATGTAACCAATAACAACATTATCACAAATCACATGTCAGAAAATAAATCTAAATGATCAACTAAGCAGCAGCAATATAGTCATGGTGAAAATATTGTATGGTTCAGAATATTGAAAGATATTGATATGAAACAGCCATCGTGTTTAGGTTTCTTATAATTGGTGTCACGATAGTAATTTAACCGCTTTGAATCCTTGCCATGCCCCTTTACCCCATCTAGAGTCCACTGTTACTTTTCGGCATTATTGGTTTGGGGGCACATAATATATCGGCCATCTGTCTGAGTAGATATCTTTTCATCGACCATATTTAGCATTACACTGACAAATACATCCGAATAGGTTTAAGATCTTATTACCTTCAATGGAAAAGGGCTGAAAGACCATATCAAAATTATGGTCAGGCCTCAACTAAACAGACGCTTGCTCAACCTTTTCCTTAAAGGCCTCATTCATCATCGCAAAACTTTTGCACATATCTTTATCCAAACGATCGCCTGCAAGAGATACTACAAAACCAGTAAAGATCTCAATATGTACAAAGCGCACATGATTTGCGTTCAATGGTTCAATGGTAAAAATACGTTCACCATTGAACATCCCAGGTATGAAAGATTTTCCATACCAACGCAGCTCATGTGGGGGTTCAACCTTTGTCACCGTAGGTCGATAGGTCCTGCTCTTTCCACTTGAGGTATTAAGATGTATTTTGAGTTTTGTTCCGATACTGGGAGAGCCGTCTATTTGGCGAATAAAAGGGTTCCACTGTGGAAAGCTATTAAAATCTGTTAGTACCTCCCATGCCTTCTCAGGAGATGCTTTAATATCGATCTCGGTGCGAATTTCTTTCAATTTATATTCTCTGTATCGGGGTGGTTGTTTAATCTTTCCCGGCATTCTTACCAGCATTAGTAAAGAATACAAAATACCAATCCCGACAAAGAAGACAAGGTTGACGGATTAAATAATAATAATAATAATAATAATAATAATAATAATAACAAGAATTAAAACACATTCCACCTACAACAACAACAACAACAACAAAAGACAATAGAAAAAGGAAAAATACTATATGCATCAATTCCTATAACATACATATGGTTTTTGGTGTCTTTAACTCTCAGAACATATTCAGTAGAAATATTCAAGGCTCTACCATCGAGGAAAAAGCACTAAATTTATTTAAAGATGTTTACTCTTACGATGATTTAAAGATAAACCTCTATCGAGCTCTTGTTTCCGAGCATAATGTTAATGTTCTTTTAGTTGGGCCCCCCGCTACATCAAAGACTTTGTTTATTAGGTGTATCCAGGAAAATCTAAAAAATTGCATTTCAATTGATGCATCAAATGCAAGTGGCGCCGGCATAATCGAAAAACTATCTAAAAACAAAAATGCAAAATACATATTGTTTGACGAAATTGACAAACTAAAAAAAAATGATCAAGCCAATATATTGGGTTTGCTGGAAAATGGAGAGGTAAACGTAACTCTCAAATCCAATAAAATACGATTTAAAATGAATGACCCAATAGTGTTTGGTACCTCTAATAGCAAAGACAGACTGAGCAAACCATTACTTTCCAGATTTCAGACTTATTATTTACCGGAGTACACAGATGAGGAGTTTATTTTGGTATCAGAAAACCTGCTTAGTTCCAAATATAACTTTACCCCATCCATTTCCAACATGATTGCCGAAAAGCTGTTATTGAATAACGAGAAAGACATACGCAAGGTACTCCAAATTGCCAAACTGATAAGGCCAAAAGATAGTGAGATGGATGTGCTGTCGATAATCGTCACATTCCTAAAGTATCAGGAAACAGAAGAGACTGAATTTAACTAGACAAGTCAAATGTCATTTGTAGAGCAAGATATTGAATTTGCTGCAGACATTTAAGGTTTATAAATGAA
>JBBJMN010000139.1:0-4910 GCA_037720485.1 Candidatus Nitrosocosmicus sp. | reverse complement strand
TAAAGAGAAATTTTTCATCATCAGTTATTTGAAATATTAGTTTGACATCAAATTTGTCTTGTAAATACTTTGTGAATAGCCATGGCATCAAATGCCCTAGATGTATAAGACCTGATGGACCCCTACCTGTATAAAGGTAAAACTTGTTTCCTTTTTGATACTCGTTTAGAATCCAATCTAAATCCCTGTGAGAGAAAAAATATCTGTTTTTTAAAAAGGGGTGGACTTCACCTGCGATGTTTTTGACTTTTTCGATTAATTCGTTTGTAATGGCAGATGTTCCAAATTTTTCAATTAATTTGTTATAATCGACGTTGCCCTCTACTTCCCATGGCGTTACAGTAAACTTATTATTGCTATTATCTGTGTTATTTTGATCTATTAGATGTGTATTGTAGTTTTGATCGCCATTATCAAATGAAATGTTTTTTTCATTTTCATTTTCATTTGACATCTGGTATGTATGATGGTATGTCCAAAGTTTAAACGTTTAAAAATAATTGCATAATTTTTCTAATTGGATTGAGTATTAATGCTAATGATGAAGAAAGGGACCAGTTACCCAATACTACCGATGTGGTTACAGAATCAATTGCTTCTATGCACCCTATTGAAAAAAAAATTCTTTCAATATTGTATCATGACAAAGAAAGGCGGGTTTCAGACGATGAGTTAATAAAAGAAAGCAAATTGTCTATTGACCAAATAAGAAGAGGGATAGAATGGCTGAAATATAAAAATTTATTGGTGGTTGAGGACAGTACTGAATTCGGGATATCTCTAAAAGAGTCGCTAAAAATAATTGATAATTTTTATCTTCCAGAAAGAAAGTTGGTAAACTGCGTAAGAGAAGGCAGAAGCGGCATAGTAGATATTGTTAAGAGCGAAGCATTCAATAACAATAGCAAAGAAGTTTATTCAGCTATCAAATATTGCAAAAACAACAAATGGATTGATTTAAAAAATAATTCTGTTTTCTTGATGCCTGGATCAGAATATCCCTCCAATGAAGAAAGACTTGTTAATAAATTAGTCAAATTAAATTCATTAACCATTTCACAATTAAACGAATCTGAGGTATCATCATTTGAAAATCTAAAAAAAAGACCAAATGTTTTGGACATTAAAAAGATAAGTAATAAAAAATACATCATTTCTAATTTGGGTATTGCGTTTTTTCAGGAATCAAGTTCTGGAATTGAACTGGAGAGAAAACTCACAGCTGAACATTTGATTGATGGGGCGTGGAGAAATTTGAAATTTGATCAAATTGATGTTGAAGCGCCGTTGACGTTATTAGGGTATGGAAAAAAAAATCCATTAGTGGACTTTATTGATGAAGTAAAAGAGATATTGGTGGGAATGGGGTTTAGCGAAATTGATGGAAATTTTGCCCAATCTTCTTTTTGGAATTTTGATGCTTTGTTTATTCCGCAAGATCATTCTGCGAGGGATATGCAGGATACGTTTTATTTGAAATCGGTGAAAAATATTGCTTCGCTATTGCCAGGAGATGAATTAATTAAAAATGTTTCAACGGTTCATGAAAAGAACTGGAATTACGCCTGGGACATTGAGGCGTCTCAACCCTATGTATTAAGGACACATACTACCCCTGTTACAATCCAATACCTAGCCAAAGAAAAACCAGAACAGGATAAAACGTTTTTAATTGGAAGGGTTTTTCGAAATGAAAAGGTCTCTTTTAAACATCTTGTGGAATTTAATCAAGTGGAGGGAATATTCACCGGCAAAGATGCAAACTTAAGACAATTAATGGCAATTCAGACTGAATTCTACAATAAATTGGGAATTAAAAAAATAAAGTTTTGGCCCACCTTTTTTCCTTATACCGAGCCTTCTTTACAATCCATGATCTATAATGATAAATTTGGTAAGTGGATTGAGCTGTTTGGAATGGGCATATTGAGACCTGAAGTCACATTACCGCTTGGAATTAAAAATCCTGTATTAGCATGGGGTGGTGGTTTTGAAAGATTGGCTATGATTAGGTTTAATTTGGATGATATACGAGAATTATACAATAACAATCTTACGTGGTTAAAGAGTGTCCCAAAATGCCAGTTGTAGACGTTAGATTAACGGCACTGTCTGACTCATTTCCAAATATTACTTTAACAGAAATTATTGAAAAAATGCCTTATATTGGATTAGATATTGAGGGTGTGGATGAAAACAGTGGAACAATAAGAGTCGAGTTTAACCCTAATAGGCCTGATTATTCATCTGAAAACGGTATAATGCGAGCCCTAAAGGGATTGTTTGAAAAAGAAGTAGGCTTGCCCATAGTCAAAGCCATTGAGGAATCGGACTATGTTATTTGCGTTGATGAGACCTTGGACAATATCAGACCAGTTATATGCGCATTTGTAGCTAAAAGAAAGGAACCGCTTGATGGTCATGAAATCTCACAATTGATTTCAATGCAAGAAGATCTGCATAATGGGGTGGGTAGAAAAAGAAAAAAAAGCTCTATCGGTATGCATAACCTAGATAATGTTGTATTTCCATTAAAATACTCAACAGTACCCAAACACTTTTCATTTATACCTTTGGATAAAGAAAATGAATTTACAATTGAGAGTATTTTGAAAAATTTAGATGTGGGAAAAAAATATGGACACGTGCTTCACGATCCTGATGTTTTCCCGATATTATCTGATTCACAAAAAAATGTTTTGTCTTTCCCTCCAATTATAAATGGCAATCTGACAAAAATAAAATCAAACACAAATAATCTTTTGATAGAGGTAACATCTATAAACGAAAAGTCAGCACATGATATTCTTTCTATCCTGTCTTTTGAGTTATATGATATGGGATTTAAGATTTATTCAGTCAACATAAATTCCCATTCGGGTGAATCAATAAAAACCCCTGTTCTAAAACAATCAATAATGATTGTATCTGATGGCTATATAAATAAAATCCTTGGTTTGAAATTATCAAATGACGAGTTAATCAAATGCCTCGAGAAAAGTCGATGTTCAGGAAAGGTTTTGGAGAATGGTGATTTAGAGTGTTCTTTTCCTCGATATAGGATAGATATTTTTAATCCCGTGGATGTCTCGGAAGAAGTTGCAATTGGTTATGGCATTTATAGGTTCGACACTTCTTCTTCTTCCTCTTCTTCTTCCTCTTCATATCCTTCTTTATATTTCTCTGGAAAAAGACACGTTAATTCTATAATTTTTGACAGTATTAGAGACGTTTTGATAGGTTTGGGGTTTGTAGAGATAATCAATACTAATATTATTTCAAAAGATGCAATTGACGATTTTTTTATCAAAGTTGATGATGCGGATTTGGTTTCAATCAAAGATTCAAAAAGTTCTGAATTTGAAATCTTGAGGAACTCTATTATTCCTTCAATAATGGTTACTTTGTCTAAAAACATTCATGAAAAATATCCCCAAAAACTTTTTGAAATCGGGAAAACCTTTAAGGTTCAACACTCTGAACTGAAAGAGGCGTGGTCTTTGGGTGTGGTTATAGCACACAACTATACTAATTATTCTGAAATTAAATCCGTACTAGAGTCTCTTATGAAATACTGTTTTAATAAAAATATCAAAACTCCTAGATGCAATTTTGAATATTATCTTAATGGGCATTCTGCAAAAATATTGTTTAGTGAAAGTGATATAGGCGATATCGGGGAAATTTATCCTCAGGTAATTGAGAACTTTAAACTAAGAACTTTGGTTTCTGTTTTTCAAATTAACCTTAATAGTCTTATGGACTTGTTAGATTTGAAAAAGATGAACTATCTATAACAAGCCCAGTTTCCAAAACAATAAAAATATGTTTGTTTTTTTAATACCTTTTATTGGATTAATGTGGTATTTCATATAATGGTATTAATGATATTTGATTAAAAAGTGGATATTTTCATAAAAGTTATACTTTAAACATATTAAAGCAATTATGCAAAATGTAACTTTTACTAAAAGGGTTGTAATTTTTATTGCTGTTGAGCAAATCATCGCTTAAGTTTGTTTGTTATTTCGCATGGTATTCAATAACTCTTCTCCTTTTTGTATTGGTGAAGCAACAATCTTTTAAATACAAAATATTTGGTTATTTTTCTATAATTAATTAACAAGATTCCTATTTTGTTTATTTTGGTCATAATATGAGAGCTGTGTGATTGTCTGTAGTCTTTTTCAATGCCCTCTTTTTGACTCTGGTTTTTGTCACAAAAAAACTCCATGTCAAATCTACTGTGCGTTTTCTATTGATGGTATGTTGATATTAATTTTCATAAATAAATAATAAAGATAAATGATAAAATAAGGGTAAAATTAATTTATTGCTATCCCCGTCTGAGAGTGCACAAGGAGTTATACACGTAGTGTATGGCTAACTATGACTTGATTGTGGGTCAGAGGCGGGGTACAATTATTTTTGTAAGTTTGAATAACAATAACATAGATTTTTTACTTTAACCCTTCAAGATGTCCTTCTGTATCTAATTTCTCGGCATGAGCGCTTATGTATCTCCAAATTATATCTGCCTTGTCTGATTGAAAGTCCCATGGCGCAATTAACACAAGATCATTATCTCTTATCCACATCCTGCGTTTTATTTTTCCTCTTATTCTACATGTTCTGACTTTCCCGTCATTACTTTTAACAATAATATTGTCACCACCAACTAATTTTATCACTCTGCCAAATAACTCCCCTTCATGGGGCATAACCAACTCCTTTAAATGGGCTTCATTTAAAACCTTGCGTTTACCTATTTTGGATCAATTTTATAGCCTTTTGATGGAATAAATACTTTATTGTTTGTTAAGATTAGCAGTTTCTTGCTCTATACGTATTAGGTTACTGTGCAGATCGTTGGCTGATAATACAATTAGATTTTCCTACAACAACGAGAT
>JBBJMN010000138.1:0-4949 GCA_037720485.1 Candidatus Nitrosocosmicus sp. | reverse complement strand
CATGGCTTCGGAGCCGTTATCTATTTGAGTATTGCAGATTATGCTCGGTCACTAAAGATTTATTGGTTAAAGATCTTGATTTCTCTGTTACGGGCTTGTTGATCCCAATTTCACCATATCATACAAGATCCATAAAATAAAATTAAAATGGGCCGCCTTTTCTATTGAACCATAAACGAAACCAAAACTATGATCAGATTTATTTTTTATTCCTAACCTCAAAACATTTTCATATGCGGTTAGCTTTTTGTATTTGCAATAGTAATTTTTGTTTGCATGTCTTATTTTGATTAGTTATTGGGCCAACAACCACAAAACAGGCAAGTGCCATAGAATTGAGATTTGGTTTGTAGAACATGACGGTAGATATTATGTAATGTCAGAGCGTAAAAAGAAAGCGCATTGGGTTCAAAACATAACAAATAACCCAAAAGTTTCGTTCTCTGTAACTAACAAAACATTTGAGGGTAACGGGAAAATAATTGACAATTATGCAAATCCTAAATTAGTTTCAGATGTCTGTCACTTGATGTTTGATAAATATAAGTGGAATGATGGCCTGATTGTGGAGCTAATTCCAGAACGAGTTATTAAATTTAAGAAACGCTAATTGTGGCGATTTTATGGTATCGCACCTCAAAGAAGATTAAGAAATGGTTATGCAATGCCTGATGGGTGTATTTCCTTAGCCCGCTGTTTGGTGATCAGTGATGGTCAAAAGGAACTGAATTCTGTAAAATGCATTTAAAGCTCAAGAATCATTTATGGGCATACTCTACTTCAGACGGTAAAAGGTTGTTTCAAATGCAGAACTAAAGATATGGGGCCAATTGTACTTTAATTGGTCGAATTTCCCATGGGCAAACGATGCTCACCTAAATCGATTGGATGATGTAATGCATCTATGATACGCCCTTATGCAGAAAATTCTGGTGCATTGGTTGGTAAATCTGTAAAAAGTGGAATTGCGAAGATTATGCCTGCCATTATGGATGTCTTTAGGTGTGATATTTGTGGACAGAATGGCATCCCTTTGGATACTTTTGGTCAATCGAAGCCTACAAAGGAGATCTTTCTGACGATGAGATGGAAAAACAGGGAAAGAATTGCAAGAAAAAAAAATTGAACACATAACAATATCCATAAAATGCGACCTAGTTTGTATTTGATCTGTTGCAGTTATGTTATAAAATGATTGCAAAATGCCAAAATCATGCAACCTGATCAAGGGTCAAGTATTATTTGATAAAGCCTTGGGAGGCAATTCTCATAGGAGGGGTTAGCGCATAGGTGCTATGGCATCTATTCCCCTATTATCTGCAGAATAACCCTGCGTTCTCTTGGTCCCGCGTCCATTTCTAACAACACTATTTGTTGCCATGTGCCTAACATAATATGACCTTCTGTAAATGGAATGGTTAAGCTTGGCCCAATCAGGGATGCACGAACGTGTGAGTGCCCGTTTCCATCATGCCATGTATTATCATGCTCATATTCAATATCCTTTGGCGCTATCCTGGATAGCATCTTTGGAAAGTCTTCCCTCAGTCCCGGTTCGTACTCTATGGTTGTTATTGCAGCAGTTGATCCAGCAACAAAAACTATGACAATCCCATTTTTTATTTTGCTTTCTTTTACTGCTTTTGATGTTTGCTCTGTAATGTCAACAATATCGTTTTCTCGACTGGTTTTGATATGGATATTGCTAGTTATCACTGGCATATGTGTTATCTCTATATTTCTAACGACTATAATTTGGGTCTTCAGTGGGACTACCACAATCTGAAAAAACACAAAATTATGACATCTGAAACATTGATTTCGATATATTGGAGTGAATCGGATTTTAATGACCAAATATGTGATAAACCTCTCTTAGATCACATACTCATGGGAAGAAGTTTCCGTCTTCCAAACAATATTTCAACAAGTATTTTTTATTTGAACAGTATGGTCATGTTCGTATTGTTATCTGTATCTTGACTACCATGAAAACAATCCATCAATAGCATATGCAAGTACCATCGGTGACAAGGATTGTTGTTTTCATATCTGGATAACAGATGTAGAATACTATCCGTTAGACCAAGAAACCTATGGCTGGTGTGGAGACGACTATCATGAAGGGTTATCTAAGGCTGCGTGTCGGCTAATGGCTATAAGGGATGGACTGTGAAATTCTCTGAATTATGGATATATGAGTGAATACTCAATAATAAGGAATACCCATATACATGCAAGACAATAGATATTTTAGATACAGGGATGAAACATATACATGATTAAAATTTTTGTTTTATTGGTAATTGCCGCATCCGTTTTGCTCTTCATGCTAAATCCCATTAATGCCGTAAACGCCCAGGGAAACTCTACAGGCGCAATGTTGGCAAATGACACAAACTCTACAGGCGCAATGTTGGCAAATAACACTAGTTTGCAAAACAAAACTGCGGTGGTATTAGAAACGGAGAATAACGAAACTGTTATCATAATAGGTGAATCCGAGGGTAATGTGTCAACAACAAACACTGCTGAAAGAGTTGGCTCTATAGTAACCAATTTACTAAATAAAACTGGTATCGTAATAAGCAATCTTCCTGAAACATTGGAAAGTGCAACCGAAAGAGGGGGTAATGTTATTTCTAATGCATCAGTTCCTGCAGGAAATATATTTAAGAACATAACTGGCAAAATAATAGGCATATTTGAATAGCAAAAGAAAATGGGGCAAGACAACGTAAATATCATTTTCTTCTATTGTCTCTCCTTCCACCCATAAAGCGAAAAGCATTCAAAGTCTCTTCAGATGTTTTTGTTAGTGCCTGCGACTTTATAGCATGCAAATACAGTGAACATGGACCGAATTCTAAATTAACAAAAAATTCCAACTCTTTCTGTAAACCTTATTTTAGTAAAACCCAACTTTAACGAGCCATTCATGAATGGCCTGCACGGACCAACCAACTGGACCCGAATTACCAGAAGGTGATGAGAGCCTGTTTAAACAACACAACACAACACAACACAATCGGAACTCAAAGGCTTACAAGTAAAAACACGTGGAGAAATATGGTAGATGTTATGATTAAAGCAGGCAACGATGGTCTGGAGAAGCATTCTGACTTTTCGCGTTTCTGTTAGAAATGTGGTCCGATGTTGGGGGAAAAGAAATGTAAAAAAAGAATTTATTAATTGCAGTGAGCAAGTGTCGTATCCAATGACATTAAATCTTCCTTGGGAATTTCAAATCCTCTGTTTTCCTGTTTATGGGCTCTGTTGCAAACTAACGCCACAGGCAATTTTGAACCCACTTTGGTGATTTTTTGTCTATGGTATGTACAGGAATCATGGTTCTTGTAGGCGGTGTTTTTTTAGAAATGTACTTTGATGAAGCAGTCCCAAACTGATTTTGGTTTAGACAAGTTAAACATGACGATCAGTGAGAGAATCTTCATAATGATCATGCCCTAAAAAATAGAAATAGGGTCTTTATTATTTCGGAAATAGCCGAGGTATTCAACGCCTATTTGGCCAATACACTTACTGTTATCCAAGGATGGAAAACGCAAAGACAGTTGCAAGTACCTCGTTTTTCAAAATGTTGGGGTAAATTCATTTTTAGGGGCAAGCAAAAGGGTTAATCCTTCAGGGGATATTGTTCCAGAATTGCATATTTGGCTCCAGGATAAACCATTATGTTTTGTTTCAATCGAATCTGATGCCTGCAAGTAGCGGAAAAAGATTATCAGCCCCACACTAAAAAGACGACAATGGATGCATATAGATAAACGCGGATGTGTGTCACTGTACCTTTTCGTTGTGTTTTCTCCAGAGGCAAAAGCCGTGTATTGGCGAGGGGAACCTGCCAGGACGCCCATTAATTAGGTATCTATGGAGATAATGGATGCACCTGAAAATTTGTTTTTGGGCATGATTTTATCTTATTAGTATATAAAGGTTAATATATCTTTATTACGTATTGTTAGTATCGATGTCAAACAATGTAACACTAAATGAACAAGAAGAATCTTTTAGCAGAGCCTATGCGACTGAGCTTCGTAAGATGAAACAGCAAATCAATGACAGCGATATGGGTTTTTACGAATTGGATGATGAGAGAAGGCAGATTTTTCAGCAGGCAATAAGGACTCCTGGCCGCAGAGGGGAAATAATAAAAAAAGACGAAATAGAAAAAGAAATTGCAAGGCGCTACCAAGAAGTTAATATGGCGTACAATCACTAACCAATTGGTTATACGTTAGTCAAAATAATAAACCAAAAGACGTTTTATAAGTAATACTCAAAATTTACTGTCGCTATAGATAATTTTCAATTAACCAAATGGGTCAGGCGAATGCTCCACCCCCTTATTTCTGATTTGATGGGGGATGGATCATGTTGATTGGGGTGCATGGGAATGGAGTTGCGACACACATGCCATCCATATTGTCCCGTATACTCTTTATGTTTTCAATTTGATATTGCGCGATGCCTTTTTTACATTTTTTGCAACTCACGAGAATGCCTTTATTACACGCAAGATGTAAAGTCTTAATTATTATCCTTCATTATATCTTGATATGCCAATAATCAATATACAGATGTATAGCGGAAGAAGTCAAAGAGAAAAGGACAAACTGGCAGAAGCAATTACAGAAAACGTGGTGAAAATAATGGGCGTAAAAAGGGATGAGGTTATTGTAGTCTTTACGGAAGCAGCCCACGGGAATTGGTATGCATCAGGCGTTCGCCTCTAATAAGGAGCATATACAAGCACTCTTGAAATCGGGAAATCTACAAGACCCCGGATTTGACAAATCCTTGATGCACAATTAACATCTAAAACCGAATTTGCCAAAAAAAAGTTAATATCTATATTTTAAGCGGCAAAACGCCATTGGTGATAAAATGGGCGTTGATATTTTTTGTGGTATTGTATCCATCACTTT
>JBBJMN010000137.1:0-4974 GCA_037720485.1 Candidatus Nitrosocosmicus sp. | reverse complement strand
AATTGCATACAGAATAAAAGAAGCAGCGCAGCATGGCTCCGGACTACATAGTACATTGGATGCCTTGGCAAAGAAAAACGGTTTCACACAATTGAACGTAAAATCCAGCTATTTGGATAAATTAAACAAGAGAGAGTTAATAGGAAGCTCTCAAAGATATGGACATCTTTTCGAAAACGAAAAGATATGGACAATAGAGCCTCACATACAATTGTATTTGGAAAACATTGCAATGAACATTTTACCTAAAATCAACAACTGAATCCCAAAATCATTTTTAATTTTTAGAGAAAAAATTATATGCTCTTGCCATCATCCCAAAATAGTTTTTCATGTACAATATACAGCGTGCCATAAGATGTGAATCATTATCTTTTTTTTTGAAACTTTAACTTTAATCATTGGGGTATGGACTGTTCTTTATTTTTTGTCTTTTTTTGAATATGAAAAGGTGTTTGGATTTTGCTTTATCTTTTAATTTTTGAGTACCAATTCCTTTTAGAAAATAGGCATTGTTCTAAAACGATCTTATATTATTGTTATTAGTATTATTATTTAGTTCTAATATTAAACAGATTATATTATAAATTAGTGATGGCAATGAATTAATATTTCAAATTGTTCCATCATAACTTCGTAATAAAGATCAGTCCAAGGGCCGTGAAACAAAATTGCCAATCATCGTTTTGCCGGTTTAAAAAAATTATATGTTTGCATTTGATCTCTAATGATTTTAAAACAACATTGTATATTTACAATCTACAATAACAACAATCACTATTTCTTTTAATATCATTATGTGCTATATAATTATAGAGATGATGAATAGAGAGACAAAACAATTCAAGTTATTGTTCTTTGGTTATCCATCTAATCTAATTAATTATACTGGGGGTTATTTATGGATGAAAAAGGTTGCAGACTGCATAGAAAAGAGTGGCTCCTACTTGGTTTTAAAGACCGAAAAAAATTATTCATGCACTATATTGCCCCGAAAAATCATAAATGATTTGTACAATGCTGTAAAAGCCCTTGTCAGACAGCCAGACGTTGCAATATTGGATTCTTGGGGAGAATCCAATATTGTTCTTTGGATGCTTCTTAGAGTATTCAAACCAAAAACCAAGATATTAGTTGTGTTTCACCATCACGAACCCCGTATACTTGCATCTAAAAACCTTTTTCAATCCATGTATAACCTCATAATTCTAAAACTTACCACAAAAATGCTTAAGGATTCCGATACAATCCTAACAGTAAGCCAAGCATCAAAGCACGAACTCAATACAATCTATGGCATAGGCGTGGATAAAATAAACAAAATTAAGGAAAAGACAAACATAAAAACAGAGATATTAGCAAAAAGCCTTAGAGATAGAATTGCTATCGTCGGAACAGGAATAGACAACAATATGTTATTTAGGGTAAACGGTAATAAAGATGGCAATAACGATAAGAAGGATATTGATTTTCTATGCATTGGACGAATCGATAAATTCTATGGATTGGAAGATATTTGGAAAAACATAAAAAAACTAAAACCGAACCCCAATTTAGTAATGATTGGATCCGTGTCTACGGAAACGAGGGACAAGCTACGTAGAATAGGGATAGATCACAGAGGTTTTGTACCTGAAGAAGAAAAAATCAATCTTTACTTAAGGGCCAAGGTCTTTATTTTCCCATCATCAATGGAAGGATTTGGTATCGCTGTGGCAGAGGCCCTGTATGCTAATATGCCGGTAGTGGCATGGAACCTTCCCGTTTTTGAGGAGTTATACAAAAAAAATGACAGCGTAAAGATAAAACTGATAGAGTATGGAAAAAACGATTTGTTTGCAAAAGAATGCATTGACACTTTGGAATCGCATAATAAGACAAAAAAAACCAAGGATAGCAAAAAAATAAGCTTGCCCATTCCAAACTGGCAAACAGTGGCTCAGAATGTAATGGCAACCATAGAATCTATAAAATAATGCAAATCAAAAATTAACACTCCTAATTTAAAGTCTTTGTCATTATTTTACCTGCATTTGTGATTATTTTATGGTTGGTTTTGAGACTTAAATTAGGAAACATGGATATTGCAATTTTTTTTGCCCTATTCCATTAGAAAATAATCTACTAGCCTCCCCATACTTTAAGACTAAACTAAGTGCCTCAAGGAATCCATGTTAAACATGTGTAAAAGCATGTGTTGAATTTGCTTGACACTGGCACTTAAAAATTTGATTTAGTTGAACCAAGTGATCTTAGTTGTGATTTGGTCCAGGATAAACCGGTGTTTATTTTCAATTGTAACCTCATCGATTTTAAATGGTTATGGTGTAAGGGCAAAAAGAAGCCAGAGGTGTTGATGGTAATTTTCAAAAGGTGGGGAAAAAATGCTTTTGCAAAGCGATGCCTACAAAAGTGATTAGTTCACATACAATAACTTTGGCTATAAATAATAGTGTAATGCTTCTTTAACCCAATAAATTAATTTATTGTTGTATTCATGGTAAGTATGTCTATTTCTTCTCATTACCTTAAAAAAGAAATACCTCCGACTCACACTATTTATGCTTTCTATTTGTCTTAATGATTATGATATCAATGGAAGCCAGATAACATCTTGTTTGGCATATTGATATTTTGAGAAATCTAATTCTCTTGTGATAGTGATCTTAATGAAACATCATGAATGATATCGTGTTAGTTATCAAATGCGAAATGGAAAAATGCCTAAATTGGTTCTTTGAAAAGTTTTTTTATAAAAAATTTTAGTTACAGAAGAAAGGGATGTATTTCCCTAATCTATTTTGATCTCTTTTCCTTTTGATTTTGTACTTTTCTTTTTGTTGAATGTTACTTCCAAGAACCCGTTATGGTATTTGGACTTTGCAGTTTCAATATCTGCATCCTGAGGCAATTCGATGGTTTGTGATATCTCCTTTAGGATCATTTGCTATGACCTCCACCTCACCGTCATAAGCGTTTATTTTTATGTCTTCTTTTCTTATGCCTGGCATTTCCAGTATTACTTTGACATCTGTATCGGTTGAGTTAACATCCACCAATGGTTCTCTTTCGGCAGATAAATGGGCATTTGTTCTGTTTCCATCAATATTCGTTTTTCCAGTTCCCATTGCACCAAGTGACTTTACATTTCCAAACTCCCTTACCTTTGGTTTGCCATCAGGCCCAATAGTCATAGAGTATCCATATACTATTGGTCCCACTTCCCTTACCTTTTCGCCGTCGGGTGTTTGGTATTCCCTTATCAGTTCTTTTGGAGCGTTTGATTGAATATCGCTAAATTGGTTAAACATCCTTTCCATATCGTGCTGCATGTCCTCAAATTCTTTAAATACATCCCGATCAAAAAAACCTCTTCTCATACTATTGGTGCTGCCCCCAAAAAACCTCTTAAACCAATCGTAATTGTCTATATCTCTAATACTCATTTGTAAATATCCCTAATATATGTAATAGATATTACAGTATAAAAATATTTCTAACATCTTGTAATAATTTAAGAATAAAATATCTATTGCAATTGAAAAAATTATTTGAATCTAACTCTGTATAACGAAAGAATGACTCCAAGGTTGTGCTTTCCAAAACCCACCACCATTATTAATCAAAAAACGATTATACAGATGAGGTTTGGCTTAATCAATAGACATACTTTGTGCTGGAGTTACCAACCATCCGTTATGGCAGTCTGTGCGTTGAAATTAAGGACTAGTTAGGTGCCTGTGCTTTTGGATCAAATGTGTTTTTGGTCATTGTTATTTTAGATAACAGCGAAGTGCATGCTTTGGTTCCTGTATTCATTCAATTACTCTATAAAATTTCTACTTTTGGTTATTTAATTTATATGTGCTGTCAATAAACTACCAAATGGTCATTCAGTGGCATTTACCTGTCTACTGAAATTTATTTTTGCAGAACAAAAGACTTGGGCAAAACTCTAAAAAGATGAATTGCTGAAAACTATTGGATTTTAAACCGATTGCCATTAATTTTTATTACTACTAAAAAGCAATTGATTTATTGATATCCGAGCTTCAGCCTTTCCTTAGAGGATATGAACTTGATTTTTTAATAGATATTGGCATTACATTGCTTGCAGGATTTATTATAGGGGCTGAAAGAGAGTCAAAAGGAAAACCCGCGGGGATAAGCACCCACACCCTGGTTATAGGTGGCTCAATGATTTTCACATTTTTATCATCACAAATAGACCCAACCTCTACTTCTAGAATTGCTGCACAAATTGTTTCGGGTATAGGTTTTCTTGGTGCGGGTGTGATACTAAAGGGCGAAATTGAAGGAAGGTCGAAATCCGAAATACATGCCAGTAGTTATAAGGTAGTTAATCTTACAACCGCTGCAAGTCTGTGGTTTTCGGGAGCCATAGGAATGGCGATTGGCTTTGATTATCATTTCATAGCGCTTGTTTCAATTGGGTTTGTTGTGCTCGTTTCGCATTTGCCGAAAATTAAGAAAATGGAAAGCGCAAACGATGAGTAAATTTTATGGAGGTATATTTACACAATATTTTCTATATATATTTAGATAATTTTTGTGTTATGCAAAAAGGGAAAAACCTGTTATGGTTTTTATCCATATGATGGGTATTATTGCCTCTTTTTGTTTGTTTTGGGGAACTTTCATTATTGCCTTTGTTTTACACTATCAAATTTGAAAAAGAAAATAAAATGTTAGTTGATTAAGGCATAGATAAAAATCTGCCGGAGATACCTAAAACAACATTACACAATTCTTTAACCAATTCCAGTATATTTTTGCGATTCATTTAGACTAGATAACTTATTCAATCTCAATAAAAAATCTAATATGAGTTCCTTGGGTAATTCTATAATGCAGGCATTAATATTAACCTAAACAAGTGATTTCATTTAGTATAGCAATAAGAATAAAAAAAATTTTATTTTGTAATTATTTGTAGGATACTTTTAAGGCCAT
>JBBJMN010000136.1:0-5006 GCA_037720485.1 Candidatus Nitrosocosmicus sp. | reverse complement strand
GGCTTTTTACATTTAAAATTATATGATTTTCAATCCCTCCCATTATCTAATGATATTTGTAATGGCGTCCATAACCTTGATATCGCTGACCCATATTTGCCATTTATCATTGGAGCATATGAAATATTTGTCTCAATTACGAAAACAATAACTACCAAATTTCTTAAATTCTTATTTTCTTCTATTTCTCTTTTTTAGATTAGTCTCTTTGAACAATCTACACAATATTGCAGATACTACACGAGCTAGCACATCACCAAACTTTAGGCCAAACCAAGAATTAACGGCAATAGAGTTACTAAGAGAGTATCAAAACACACCCACAGCCTGTCATCACTTACCTTATTCAAAATTTAATTACACAGTGTTACATAGTTGAAGTATAAATAACACTGAGTATAATATTCTGCACCTCAATGACTATAGAAATTGTACTGTAATTGAATAGATAATTTATTTTCAGTATGTAATTGTAGCTGTTAGGCCAGTCTTTTGCCATTCGGTCCAGCATTTTGATGGTCAGGAGATAACGTAACCAAACAACAGATATTATAATCCAAGTTAGGCATAAGTTAGCGGCGCTCAAGCTCCACCAATCAAGCAATTGAATTATACCCAACACAGATAAAAAACATCAATAGCAGTGCATATCTAGGTTAGATAGAGGGTTAGGCTCAGGCAGTTTTGATCTATTTCTATATGATAATGTCATTTATTGGATTTATTATCAATAACCTAATTTGATTCTGCTTTATTTGGTATAAAACCCATTCAAGTTATATTATAATGCATATTATTTGATATTGTAAATGAAAAATATAGTTGCCAACATTTTTTTGAGTGGCAATAAGAAAATACCCATCGTTATTTCAGCATCCATGATTGTCCTTGTTATTTTAGATTTGTTAGCTACGCGTCAGATATTGTACTTTAACAATACTTATGAAATCATACTCTTTACATTAACTGTAACAATAGGGTATGGAATTGGCTCATGGATTCTTTTAGAATATGTGAGGAGGATCACCTCAAACTTGCGGTCAAAGTCCCACTTTATCAACATAATGCATTGGTCGGCTGTAGCAATTCAGTCTTTCCTATTTGCAATCTTGTTACTAGTATTATACAATAACAGCATTATCTGCTATGAGTACTTTAGTAAATGTACAAACGTTAGGGGCGAAACCACTTTAGTTTATGTAATTAGCTCTATAGCAGCGAGTGTAATACTGGGAATCGTTAGTTTCAAGTTTTTTTCATGGTATATAAAAAATAAAAGAAATTTTATGATTTTGTTTTTTGGCCTTGCAGCTGCCACATTTGCCATAGCAATTACAGAGGATGCTTATACAAAGCTAGTATTTGTACAGGTAATAGAAGAAAAATCTGCACCAAATACAACTCCAGAAGCATCATTTATGTATGAAACTTTTGAAAAATATCATGGCGAAATACAGTATAAAGTAGTAAATCCAGACACTACGACGCTTTGGGTTTTACCGTCTTCACTGATATCACCTAAAAACAATCTAGACTATCTAGCTGCCTTGCCTTATATTTTCACTTGGCTAGCAGTTGCCACATTGTTACTCAATTATTATAAATCCATTCGACCTGGAAAGTTTCCCCTCAAGTTTTGGATTATTCTGTCCATTCCTTTAGTATTGTATCTCGTGGGAAGCGGACTGATAATTTCATTGCCCTCAGATATACCATACAGATATTATTTTAGACTTATTTTCAGGGCAGGTACTATAGGAAGCAGTGTCTTGTTTGGTCTTGCGTTTTATATAGCAACAAGAAACTTATCCATCCTGAAGGTAAAAGATTATCTTGCCATCACCGCGATGGGCATTATTCCAATTGGGATTGCTAATGAGATTTCTGCCCTCCAGCAAACTTTTGGAGTAGCAGCTCATTCTCTTGTATTTTTGTCATCCTATTTGTTTAGCATTGGTTTGTATTCTTTGGCAATTTCCACATCTCAAGATATTTCCTTAAGAAAGTCAATTAAAAACTCCACTTTGGAGGTGGTTAAACTGTTAGACATCACTGGGACATCACACCTAAAACAAGATATAGAAAAAAAGGTGTTAGATGTGGCAAAGAAACAGCAGTCTGTCCTTTTAAAGCGAACTGGAATTGAACCATCGCTTACAGAATATGACATGAAACAATACCTGGGAACTGTCTTAAAAGATATTAAAATACTCAAAAATATTGATGAAATAATCAACAGAGGAAAAAGCATTCTTGAATCTTCGTATGAGTTTTTGGTTTGTTCCAAAGTTAGTGGATTGCGACTTGCCTATAACAACTATTTTGACCTGTATAAAACCACAATGAGCAAACACGAAAAAGCAGAACATAATGGGATCAAATTAGTTACCACAATTGAAGATAAAGGTTCTGCAGAATTGGTAAGAAAGTTTCTCGACATAGGTGTACAAATAAGGCATGTTAATAATATGCCCCCAATTGATTTTGCTCTTTCAAACACAGAGATAATTGCGACAATCGAAAAATCAGAAGAACCTGATGAAAAGATAAGGAGCCTGTTGGTAAGCAATGAACAAGCCTATGTTAACCACTTTGCTTTTATTTTTAATGAACTGTGGAAAAATGCCATCGATTCAAAAGAAAGAATATTGGCGATAGAGCAAGGATTAGAGCCACAATTCTTGGAAGTAATTACCGACAGTGAAAGAGCAATTTCTATTTTTCTGGATTTGGCCAAATCGGTAAAAAAAGAAGGGTTACTTTTACTTCCAAACGATAAATCACTTATAAGAGTTGATAAGTTAGGTATCATCGATTATTTGGTAAAGGCATCAAAGGAGAATGGCGCAAACATAAAGATTATCTGCACTTTCAGTAAAGACAATTCCAACGTTTTAGAAAAAATATCCAATAATGCGCCAAATATCCAGGTTTTAGATGGCAACGCGTCCTCTGCTGGCATATTTATAGCAGATAATAAGAAATTCCTTAGAGCCGAGCTCAAGGAGCCAAAAGCTGATGAATTCGCGAAATCAATTGGTTTTTCTCTTTATTCCAACAGTAAACTTAGTGTAGAGTCATTTAGGTCAATATTTGACCTAGTATGGAAGGAGCGATTACTAAACGAAGAGTTGAAAAATACTGATATAATGCAACAAGAATTTATCAACACTGCGGCTCATGAACTTAGGAATCCAATACAAGTTATTTTGGGAGCGTCTGCAATTCTAATCTCAAAGGAAGAAGGTGATATTATGCGACATAGAGAGACCATAAACATGATAAACAGAAATGCAAAGAGACTTCAAAGACTTACAGAAGATATTTTGGATGTTGCTAAAATAGAAAGTAAGAATTTAGGTTTAAATAAGAGAAGGACCAATCTTGAAGAGCTGGTTCTAAATACCATTAACGATTTTGGATCTCACATAAACCACGAAGGAAAGGAGAATGAAATAAGTTTAGATTTCGCACCAAGAGAGAAAGAAAATGCTTTTTTTGTTTATGTCGATATGGGAAGAATAACCCAGGTTATTTTTAATTTATTGAGCAACGCCATCAAGTTTACAGAAAAGGGTTACATTATAACAACCATAAAAAAAGATAAATGCGAACATATGGACAACAATAACCCCCAGGAATTAGCTGTAGTTTCCATCAAGGATACAGGCAAAGGAATCAATCATGCTATCAAAGACAAACTCTTTGAGAAATTTGAGACAAAATCTGAGAAGGGACTGGGCCTGGGATTGTTTATCTCTAGAAAAATAATTGAAGCTCATGGGGGTAAAATATGGGCAGAGAACAATAAGGATGAAAATGGTGCCACATTTTCATTTAGTTTGCCATTAGACAAACAATAAAGACAACAAATGACAATGCAGATCCTGACATCAACTATCAGAAGATCAATTAACATGCATCCAAAACACCCTAAAGTGTTGACATCATCTTTACCTTTTCCTCTATCTCCTTCTCCAGTTTAATTTTCTTTGTGTGCAGATCATGTAGGTGATCATTAAATAGGTTAACCCCATCCTTCAAGTCCAGAAGTCAGTTAGGCATTTCCAAAAGTTCAGTTAGCTGCTGCCTACCAAGCCCCTCTTTTTTTATGCGCCTGTATATCGCTAGAAATAGCGGCAGATCATCCTTTAACTCCTGACACAAAGTAACTAGCCTCACCATATTTGCAAGTTTGAGATAACCCTCATAGTAGCATAGAACATTTGGGGATTTGATATCCAGTTCAATTGCGACATCTGTGAGGGGGCGCCCATCTTGGAACATCTTAAAGGCTCTAGCATATTCGGACTTTGATTCAAGTTTTTGTTTTTCAATCTCTTCATAGTCACCAGTAACCTTGTTCAGAATTTGTCCTATAGATCTTGACGATATGTGAGCCTCTTTAGCAATCTCTCTGGTTGTCTTGCCCTCATTGGCAAGCTTGATCACCAACTTCTCCTTTTCCCTTTTGCTTAGGATCAATACATTCTGTAATACAAGTAATTTGCTTAAAACGAAAAGGATGATTCTGGGGATTCCCTGATGTTTTGTGTTGGTATGTGACGTTGTTTTGAGGGTTTTGTGTACCTATAATGCAAGCGTTATGGTGGTCAACTAATTGTGTTTAGAGCCGCCTTGTTGTGTAGCCCACCAACTTTGATTATTTCACATCCCAATTTCCAACAAATGACACCTGTTAGTATAGTTAGAACAAATGGAAGATACCAGAACATTCGGTATGTTCTATAAAGGAATTCAATTTGGGCTTGTGTTTGACTAATAAGGTCATCTTAATCTTATTGTTATAATTGAACATCTAGAACACGATATATGTGATATATAAAAAATTTACTAGTTAGTGGGAAAGGGAAACAAGCGTCTAAGAGATTTTATTTTGCTAGGATATTATAGTAAAAGAATAACATTCCTATTTATGTAGTATTGAAAACCCTAACAAAACGAATTTAAATAATAAAAGGGATAAAAGGCGCACTATTTGCGAT
>JBBJMN010000042.1:0-17162 GCA_037720485.1 Candidatus Nitrosocosmicus sp. | reverse complement strand
CCTGGTGCATTTGGTCACGGTGTTCCCGGCCTGCACACCCTGACAACCAGTGATATCCTGTTGGTATTTGGCGTTGGCGCAATTGGTTGCGTAATGACCTATGCCATAATCCACATCTTGATACAACCCAAAGAAAAAGACAAAACCAATTTTTAAAATTCCTATGGACATTTGTACCCAATCTATTTGCTAACATTTTATTTATAGATGACAACATGTGAAAAAAACTACGAGTATATGGTTGCTTTCTGTTCACTCCCATCATGATGACCTTTGCATCAAACACTAAAACGAGTTGGTTGCCGGAAAAACCTAAAGGTTTACCAGGATGTCAATCGCTTGATATTAGGACACACAAGGGCAGATGGTGTTGACATTGAACATATTTTTATACAGTTTTACAAAGTGATGGTTATACTTGATGATCAAGAGAAAGTTTGGTTGGACCGATGTTGAAGTTCCAATCATCGGTCAAGGCACATGGTTAATTGATGATAATGGCGGCGGCGGCAACCACCATCATAATAACAACAACCACAAAATCGCAATCAAAACCCTCCAGTTAGGCCTTGATCTTGGAATGACTCACATAGACACAGCAGAGATGTATGGAAACGGGAGAGCGGAAGAGTTGGTTGGAGAGGCTATTTCAGGCAGGCGAGACGAGGTATTTTTGGTTAGCAAGGTACTCCCCTCAAACGCATCTTATGAGCGCACGATAAAGTCTTGCAGGCAAAGCCTGAAGCGCCTAAAGACCGATTGGCTTGACCTGTACCTGCTTCACTGGCCGAGCGGTACCCACCACATTAGCGAAACCATGAATGCAATGGAAAAGCTCGTGGCAGATGGCATGGTGAGGTACATTGGAGTCAGCAACTTTGGAGTGGTGGAACTGAAGGAGGCTGAAATGGCTCTCCGAAATGAGCGAATCGCATGCAACCAAGTTTTGCACCACTTGGGCTATCGCGGCATAGAAAAAAGCATACTCCCATACTGCGCAAAGCAGGGAATAGCTGTGGTTGGATACTCGCCGTTTGGTCATAATGGCAGTTTGTATTCCTCTTCTTCACAAAGTAAAGGCGGAAGACTACAACATCTTGAGGAGATTGCAAAGCGCCATGGGAAAACACCAAGGCAGGTTGTACTCAACTTTTTAACCAGTGTCCATCCTACTGCTACTAACGTCTTTACGATTCCAAAGACATCAAATCCAGATCACGCTAGGGAAAACAGCGAGAGTGTGGGATGGGATCTTGCAGAGGATGAGATTGCATCCATCAATGAGGCTTTCCCATTGCCCGACCATGACGGTCCATTGGAGATGATTTAGATGATTGGTTGCAATTGAAAGAAACCTCTTCTGCATTATAAAATAGTCATTTTTTTATTTTAGATACGGCAAACATCAGATTATAGAACTTTTGCGAACCCCCAATCGCCTTTTGGGCTTGAGGAAGAAAGTGGATCTTTACAATAACCACATAATGGAGTCTACATGAGCGGAAACTCAAACTTGAAAAGGAATTAGGAATGCTGTTTGACGTTTTAGAATAAACACGGGGTTGCCTTTGTTGACACTCTTATGGGTGACGCCACCTTAAAAAATGATATTACTTTGAACTCTAGAATCTCTAAAAAGGGCCATCTAGTTGCTCAATTGTCTTTACAATCAGATTAGGTTAGAACGACTTGACAGCAAAGGTAACAAAGAAAAAAATTATAATTATTGTTATTTAGGTCCTTGTCCCATGTTCGGTGAAGTTTGAGCACATTGTGCTGCAGGTGAATAAAAAAAGCGGCATCCGGATACTTCTGGAGGGCTCGCAAATGACGCGCCGGGACCACCGTTTTCTATACACCCGTTGGCATTCGTCTGACAAGCAAAAGCAGATGGAACTCCATTTTCAACTATTGCAAATACGGATCCAACCATGATGGCTACCGTCAAAAGGCCTAGGGATTGTTTGACAATTATTGACGTTTCGTCAACAATTTACGAGCAGACATCAACAATTCTATTCATTTGTCAACCATTCACCTTAGACATTTAGGCGCGGTCAACAATTTAGTCAACAACTTCAAAAAACCATTAATAGCAATATGCGAAGTGCGGGATTTGAACTCCGCGATCCGGTTTTGGGGTAGCTGCACTAACCAGGCTGGGCCAATTCGCCTAAGAATAAAAATACAGACATATATACTTGCCTATATTTTTATTCAAAATTAAAATTAAATAGCATCATATAAACCATCTTCATATACGCGACCATTTTTAAATGCAATTTTTCTAGCTGAACTAATATCCCTTATTCCTCGTCGGTTTATTTCAGTTCCTTGTCTTATGGAGGTACCATGCTCATCAACAATTTCAACTGTCACTTCATCTTTAAAATATTTCTTTAAAACGCTTGCAATTTGATATGACAAATTTAAGCGGCCGTCACCTATTCGGACAATTTTCTTTTGCGATTCAATGGCAGACAAAATTACAGATATTTTTTCAATAGCAGATTGTACAGACATTACCATTATTTTATCCAATTCAAAATTATAGTATAAAATAGATATGCCAATTCTCTGTCCGGGGTCAATGCCCACAACCAACTGATCGTTAGAACAGCAGTAATAGGATCCCATCAGATTTTGTAAAATTTTTGCTTTGACAGAAAGTGGCGATTGTTCTAATTCGGTGTCTAAAAAAACATTGTTTCTTTTTACAATTTTTGATTCATTTAATGTAGTGATTATTATCTTTGAATCACATAGAGCTGCTTCCTCAGGAGATAGTGACAGAAAATTCAAATTTAGCGATTTTAGAGCACTTGTTATTTTGTAATATGAGCGCCCTGAAACTGTAGCAACAATAACAGGAGGTGGACAACTTATTAGGTTGAGCATATTTATTGTTAAATCTTCTTTAAATCACCATACAAGACTATTAAATATTATGGATGACAACTATGAAATCATTATTTATAGATCTCTTCATGAAACAACAGATAAGGCGTAATGTTTTTTGAATCCAAATGTTGTTCCACCCCAAAACATATAGTTCCCAAATTCCTTACCTCAAATTGTTTTAGTTTGATTGCGCCTATCATAGTTGAATAGCTAAACATTCTGGTGTATGACAATACAGAGCGTTTGTAACTTTGTTTTTCAAAAGACTGTTCAATTTCAGAAATGGATTGAATTTCGTCAATGTCACGAGATGGTATTAGATATCTATAGGTGGTGTTGGAAAGCTCGTTAATTGCATCTTTTATTGTCTCTACAGATATCATTTTGTCAAGAACTTCTTCTTCAACCCTAAAGGTCGGTGTAACTCTCAAGTTTTTGATTTGGTCTGCAGAAAGGCCCCAAAATTTTCCCCTCAGTGTGCTTGTGACATTATAACTATCTACATCTAATGCCACCAACGGTTGTACATCCATGGGTTTGCCGACTTTAGAAAACGCAGTGGTTATTGCATTGAAATAAGTATGATCCAAAACAATATCAAAGATCTGAAAGTTTCCTTTTTCTTTATATAACTGTGCTGCATTTTGCGCATCCAAGCCAAATTCTGAGGCATGCAGGGTAGAAATGGCCCCTTCTAAATCCCTAGACACCAAGGCTTTAACTATTACATCTCGCCTTCCAATCAATTCTTCAGCATAAAGATTAACATTGGGCGCTATATCCTCATAGGTTTTGCCCAATATTTTTCCTTTCAGTATGAGCTTCAAATTCCATATGATATATTTAGTGTAATAAGCATTGATTAGTTCCTTTGATGAAACAATCTTAGCCATAGAGACATGAAAATTAAACAGGTGGTCTTTTAGTGCATTTTCCACTTTTGCAGCGTTAAGTGGTCTTTGCAGTTTCTGTAATGCATCATTATAATTGGTGTTTTTTAGTTTAGTAATGAATTCATCAATGTCCCGGGAATCACAAAGGGACTCTAATTCCGTTTTAGACAAAAGTCTGCCTTTTTCTGCAAACGCTTTAACTGTTCCAAATATTCTTTGTGGTTTTGGTATACGGGTCAAGAGATTCACCAATCACTAAATATCAAGCAGACAGGCTGTCTTTTTTGGGGCGTTTTGCAGCTCCCGTAACAGGGGCATTCTGCAGGTTTTCATCTTTTGTTGCAGCATTAGAATAGGACTTTGTGTTATTGTTATTGCTATTGTTGTTGCTGATGTTGTTGTTATTTGACAATATAAAATCGGACCTAATTTTTTGAACCACCATTTCAACAGCTTTGTCAAAAGAAGAATCTATGTTTTTGGATATTAAGGACAGTTCATTGTCAGACTCTTTAGAGATTTGTAGTGATTCATTCTCTGCTTCTTGTTTTGATGTGTCAATGATTGCCTGAGCCTCATTATTAGCCCTATCGATCACCTGGCTCTTTATTGAGTCTATTTCATCATTAGTGATAGATATCAATCGTTTTTTCATTACCTCCACCTCAGAGATCAGGGTCTCAGATTTTCTCTCCAGTTCTGCCAAAGTATTTAGTATTCCTTCTACATAGGAAGGGTTTTTTTCTTCCAATTTAATTAAAAGCCTGTGTTTAGGATATTAAATCTTACTTCTAGACCACATCAGATTGTTAAATTCAAAATAGCCTGTGCCATGTCACCCTTGGTTTCTGTTAATGCGTTAATTGCTTTTTCTTTAGATACATTAGCCTGTTGCATCACTAAAATAACATCCTCGTCTTTAAAAGATGGTACAGATCTATTGCTTTCTTCAATTTCGGTAGCGACAATTTGAAATATGGTGCTATCCTTTCCTTTCATTTCAACAACTTGAGGTTTTTTTAAAAATATTTCTTTGGTATCAGTTTTTATGATAACTTCTTCGACCGAACTCAAATCTTTCATATCCAGACCCATTCGGTCAAGCATCCTTCTCATATCCCTATTGCCTGATCGCATCATAGAAATCACTATGTACTTCTACTTTTTATTCCTTCTCTAATTTTAACTCCAACACCTCTTAAAAGAGATCTATCAGAGTTTTCATAGTTTTTATCATGATAGTAGAGAATGGAAACAGGAGCGACCTACTGCCAGAATATCTTGTTTTGAATTTATTATTGCAACTTCCGAACCAATCCTAACATTGATTCCGCATTTGTATACATGTTTGACAAATAGGGAACGACCTTCTGAAACAAATGGCATGGCATCATCAACTGGGACTATGCAATTAAATAAAAAATTCGGGTGTTTCAAGAAAAGTCCTGCCCCAAAAATTGTCAACGCTATTCCCCCATCCGTTTTAAAAGTTCCTATCAATTTTCCACTTGAACCAAAACTCTTTATCCTTCCGGTTTTTTTTGAATATTCAACATCAATATCGGAAGGCAAAACAGAGCTTATTCCTTGACCGAAAAGAAAATTAACGTGAGAGGATATTTTTTGAAATGGGTCTATTAGCAGTCTCTTCAAAGCTTATCCATAGGTGTATAAATTGCAATTATAAAAATCATCAGATCTAAAATCCGGACTTATCTTGAAGGAGAAGAGAAGAGGGAAAAATCATTCTAAAATAGAAAATACTAATAAATTACTATATAAATAAACAAATATGGTTTCTTTTTGTGAATTATGTGGAAAGCAAACAGCAGAAGTCATAAAAAAAATAAGGGTGGAAAATTCAGTTTTCAATGTTTGTATTGCATGTTCAAAAAGAGGTAAACCAATTGAATCCTCTACAAACAACCTGAGGACATCATCAGCATCAGCATCATCCATTCATGGAAAAAGTACAAGAAATCCCGGAAGTTCAGCATTACAATATTCACCAAAGACATCAACAACAAAACCAGGTTCATACTCCTCAAGACCAAGACCAATGCCAAGAAATAGACCCCCACCTCAAAACAAAATAAATTTAACTGATGAGATGATTTTGAATCCGGAGTATCCCAAGGTCATTAGAGAAGCCAGAAACAAAAAAGGAATAACACACGAACAATTAGGGCAGAAAATTAATGAAAAGGTAACCCTTTTGAAAAAAGTCGAAACAGGGACAATAAAACCAGACGATATTTTATCAAAAAAATTGGAACGTTTCTTGGGAATAAAATTGTTTATCAATTCCAACGAGGAAGACTCGGAATAAAAATGAAGGCAAAATACAGTTTTATTTTTACCTAAACAATTAAGAAATCATGTTTGAAAAAGAGGTTGCAGTGCTTAGGATAGGTCACAGGCTTGTGAGAGACGACAGAACAACAACACATGCAATACTGGTATCAAGGGCTTTTGGGAGCAGCATTATGTATATGACAGATATCGATGAAGAAATAAAAAACACAATCAATAAAGTAAACAGCTCATGGGGAGGACTAAGTGAATTTAATCTCAAGATAATAGACAATTGGAAGAACTTGATTAAAGACTGGAAGGATAAAGAAGAAGGCAAAATCGTTCATTTGACTATGTATGGACGACAAATCAATGAAGCAATTAATGAGATAAAATCACTAAAACAGAAAATTTTGGTAATAATAGGGGCTGAAAAAGTTCCAAAGGAAGTTTACTTTTTAGCAGACTATAACATATCCATAGGAAACCAGCCTCATTCAGAAATAGCGGCATTAGCTATTTTTCTTGACAGGTTATTTGAGGGTCAACAATTTGACAGGGGATTCTCTGACGGAAAGATAGAAATAATCCCATCTGATAAGGGAAAAACGGTCATTAGAAAGAAAAAAAACGAGACAACATAGCATGATATAAGGCATTCTATATGGATAATCTGTAGCAATAGCAGCAGCGGTACATACACAACATATAGATCTATAACAGAGAAGACAAAAATACAGGCAAAATCCAGGCCATCAAGGAAATGCTGATTGGAAGTTAGATCAAAAAAAATCCAAACCGATAGAAAATAAAAAATAGATCACTAAAATTGCAAAGGCAAACAAAAAGTTGTTTGTCGAGAAATAAAACCATCACAGACCCATCAATTTTAGGCGACAATAAGCCACCTTCTAAAAAGGATAATAGGCATGTCGGGGTTTTAAAAATCAGAACAAATATCATAACAGTAAAAGATAAGAGGACGTGCAAACAAAAGATAAATTTAAAAGAACTACTCAGACGGCATCAACAAAAATGGATTTAACTACCAACAACAATAAATCAAGTTAAAACTAAGCCAAGTTTGGACAAATTAATTGCCTTTTTTATCTCAAGGGCGATTCGTCGACCCATACTCATAGGAACATCATATATCAAGTCCGAATATGGAGAACCTGAGACATATAGATTTGTGCCTGCTACAATACGTGCTGAAAATTCAAATGCAATAAAATTAGCACTGTTATCATATACACCCTCGATACAAAATGGTCCGGGCATTCCAGGAGGTACGAGTCTAGCAGCAGCGTCAACAAATTTTTCACCCATTGAATAAACCTCAGGCAGCAAGGATTCCCTCAATACGATAGGAATGTTTCCCACCACCGTATAAGAGGGTTCTAAATTGGAGGACATTTGGAATTCGGCTGGAATTCTGCCCAAGGCATCGATATCAGTTTCGTAACGCCTATCAATACCCAACAACTCCAATTCATTTTCAATAGGAGAATAAAAGAATTGTAAATAAACAGGAACCCCATTGGCATATTTTTGTATAAAGAGCTGGTCTTCTGAAACAATAACATTTGACTCTATAAGTTTTTGAGATTGCGCCTCAAAACCCTTCTTATCGCTAACCAAAAAATAACCCTTGCCTCCAGCTGCTCCATTCAACTTAACTATGCACAATCCGTCAATATCATTTTTAGACGGTATTTGTTTAGGGGTTCCAATAGAAGACTCGATCATTAATCGTTGTTTTAATACCCTATCAGACTCCCACCTTAAAATCCACTTATTGCCAAAAATTGGTATTTTAATTCTTTCAATGTCATCCACAGATAACGAGGAAATTAATGTCCCATGGGGTACCATAACAGGGTTGTATAAATCTATCAAGTTTGTTTGAAAGTCATGATTCAGAATTTCTTTAAAATTGTTTATTACAATCAGTTTATCGATAAATTTAAACCGTTTGTAAAGAGAAACTCTTTTTTCTTCACAAATCAATAAAGTTTGGAATCCCTCATCTTTAGCTCCCTTTAACACCTGTAAGGAACAATGTGATCCTAGTGTCATTATATATTTATGATCGGCATGTTTTTGACTGCGGGTTTCTGGATAATTATGGAGAGTCATAACAGATTATAATTATGAAAAATTGCTAGATTAAAGTTTTTTTAAGTATGATATCACGAAAGCTAGATACAGCAGAGGCAGAGGCAGAGTAATAAAAAAGTTAACAAAATAATAGCAACAATGCGTCTTCTTAGACAGGTGTCAATTATAACCGCAATCGGAAATATATTATTGTGCTGTGTTTTTCTTTGATTGATGTTTTGTTTTACACACTCACACAATAACAATAATAATCAAAACCATAAAGAAATATTAATTTATAATATTAGTTAAAACCATATTTTCAGGTTGTAAGCATATGCATGAAAAAGAGTATGGAATTATTAGTAGCGAGTTAATTTATAATGGCCCTGTAAAGCTAAGGCTGGATACTTTTAGAATAAATGGAAAAATTTTTACCAAGGAAGTGGTAGAACATAATGCATCTGTGGGTATTATACCCATAACAAATAATGGTGAAATTGTGTTAATAAAACAATACAGGCACGCAGTAGACGAGTATTTAATCGAAATACCGGCAGGCAAAATTGAGAACGAGGAAAATCCAATTGAGGCTGCAAAAAGGGAATTAGAAGAAGAAACAGGATATCGAGGTGAACTGACACCATTGACTCAATGCTATCTAGCACCAGGTTATGACACAGAGATGATGTATTTGTTCATTGCAAAAGATATCTGCAAGGCAGGCAATTCTCTTTTAAAGGACGATGACGAAAACATTTCAAACATGATTGTAAAATTAGATGATGCATTATGTTTTTGTTTTAATGGGTCCATAAGAGACTGTAAAACCATAACAGCAATACTTCTTTATCACACTTTATTTAATAAAACCAAATAGAAATTAGGCTCGGACGTAATAGTTACAGATGTAATTAACAATATCCAAAAGCGACGGCGCATCGTTATAAACATTTTCTAAATATAAAAATGCAAATAAATTTGCAAAGCACAGTCTTTCCTCATCTGTAAACCCTAGCAAATGACCAAATAAAAATGCAGAATCCCATGAGTCACCAGCCCCACTTACAATGTTAATTTTAGATGGTGGGATCGAATTAACAAATACTATCTTACAGCCATCAGACCAAACAGAACCCATCATAGTATGAATGCATAAATTAATTTTAAAAAGATTTGACAAAAACATTGCGTATTTGCAAAGGTTTAATGGTGTTATTGGATCAGTGTTTTCTTTATCCAAAGGAATAGGAATCATATCACCAGTGTTTGAAAGAGCGAAAATTATTTGAAGTAATTCGTTTTCATTAATGCTCAACAAATCAATTAATTTTGAATGGTTTTTTATATCCCGAATAAATTCTTCACGCCTTTCAGTAATATCGGCAGGATCTAAAAAATGCAATGAATTTGCAGAATTTTTGAAAACATATTTCAGCAAATCCGTTCCTTTCAAATTTGACGCCCAGTTTGTTAGGACCACCGCCGACGAAGAACTCAAAACTGACAACACGTCATCATCACCACCATCGTTAGCAGACTCAATTGATTCGGGGCCAAAATTACTGTTATCCCCTACATCACTTAGCATAACATTTGAAACAGAAAAAGAAGAATCAGTAAATTCAAATATAGTGGTTAATCCGTGTTTGCCATTTTTGACGTGTAAACGTACTTGCGAGGAAAATTTCTTGAATACAGTGTCCAAAATAGAATAGCCAACTTCATCTGCAACTGTAAAAAGATCAACTTTTACCCCAAGTCTCGCAAGACAATACGCAACATTAACAGCATTTCCCCCTTTTATGTCAACACTGTTCAGACCACGAATACTGCCGCCCCCTACTTTAATTTTTTTTTCTACAGCATCGGCCAAATAACCCATGTTGGAAACTTTAATGATTCTATCAACAAAAAAATCAGGCAGTATTGTAATTTTGACATTTAGAACATCATTAGGTTGTTGTTGAGTAATTTGATTTAGCTTATAGCAAATATTTTTAAAAATCGCATCAATATCCAATTTTAGAGAGAGAAATGAGTTCTCATTGATTTCATCAATATGTGTAAATTTTCCAGACAAACAAATACAATAATTGCTATTACGGTCATCTGAACAAAAGGTTTCCAAACATCATATCTAACGGTACTTCATATTATTAATATGTGCTGTATTACTTTTGGCACAATGTGCGATTTAAACCAACGCATATGATAAATAAACACAAACCCAATTTTAAAAACGTCGAAAGTTAAAAAAATGTACAATAATGAAAATGGATAATTGTCTATGCTTTAGATGTATTAATCCATATCCATGCCGCCCATGCCGCCCATGCCGCCCATGCCGCCCATGCCGCCCATGCCGCCAGGTGGACCAGGTGGCATTTTGGACTTGTTGGCAGCTATAACGTCATCGATTCTCAATAACATGCAGGCAGTCTCGGTAGCTGATTTAATAATTTGTTCTTTGATTGAGGTTGGCTCAAGGATATTGAGTTCAAGCATATCAGAGACGGATGTGGCCCGTACATTGATTCCGGTCCATTTTGAACCTTGTCCTTGTTTTGATCTTAACTCAGTCATAGTGTCGATTGGATCCATACCAGCATTTTCGGCCAAAGTCAATGGAATAACTTCCAGAGCCTCGGCAAACTTTTCTGCAGCTAATTGAGACCTACCTTCAAGACTGCTTGACCACTGTCTTAACTCATTAGCAATAAATGCTTCCGGAGCACCCCCTCCAGCCACTATAGAAGGCTTCTCCAACACATCTTTCATAACCATCAAGGCATCATGCAAGGATCTATCTGCTTCATCTATTACTCTTTGAGAGCCCCCACGAATTAAAATGGTTACGGCCTTCGGATTTTTACAGCCCTCGATAAAAACCCACTTGTCGGTCTCTACTTTTCTCTCCTCAACCAAATCAGCTGTCCCAAGATCATTTTCACTCAAATCATCTAAATTGTTAACTAATCTTGCATCGGTAGCTTTAGACAACTTGAACATATCGCTTTCTTTAACACGCCTAACAGCAAGGACACCAGACTTTGCTAAATAGTGTTGAGCAATATCATCCATACCCTTTTGGCACAAAACAACATTTGCACCAATTGATTTGATTTTTTCAACCATGGATTTTAGCATTCTGTTTTCTTCTTCAAGGAACATTTGCATTTGAGAGGGATCATTTATTCGTATTTCCGCACTCATCTCAGTTTTTTCAATTTCTAATGGAGAATTCAAAAGCGCAATTTTTGCGTTTTCAACTCTTTTTGGCATCCCCGCATGAACTACTTCCTTATCAAGTACAATTCCCCGAATCAACGTGGTGTCCCGCATAGAACCACCTGCTTTTTTCTCAACTTTGATATTGTCAAGATCAACTTTCAAGCCTTCATCATTTGCATTTTTTTCGGATACCTGTCTAGTTGCATCTACAACTATTTCACTTAATATAGGGCTCTCATCGGAAACTAGTTTTGAGTCCATGCTTGTCCTTGCAATTTTGAGCAAAACAGCCCTATCATTGACGTCAACTTTTATTGCTATTTTATTGAGTATGCTCAAAGATTGCTCTGCAGCTGCAGTATATCCATCCACTATTGCAGATGGATGCACGTCTCGGCCTATCAATTGATCTGCTTTTTCCAATAGCGTGCCTGTAAAAATTACAGAAGACGTGGTACCATCCCCTACCTCGTTGTCAACAGATTTTGCAACCTCCACCATCATTTTTGCTGCGGGATGTTGGACATCTATCTCCTTTAGTATAGTTGCGCCATCATTAGTAATGGTGACGTCACCTAGGGAATCCACAAGCATCTTATCCATTCCACGCGGCCCTAAACTTGATCTTATTATTTCAGCCACTAGTTTTGCAGCGTTAAAATTATTTTTCTGCGCCTCTCTGCCTTTATTTTCTTTAGCACCTTCTCTTAATATTAAAACTGGCATACCGCCAGCAGTTTGTTGAATTGAAGCCAATCATATCACCTAATAGAATAACTATATTTTTTTAAGGCCCCTTTTATAGTTTCACATTAGCAAAGAACAAATCAGAAATTGTTGGTTTATTTTCTAAAAAAATTTAACCGATCAAACAAAACAGTTTTCATGGAATTCAAAATAACCCTACAATCAAAAAAGGAAAGATCAATAATAGTCAAACAAAACCAAACAACAAGTTTTCTTTGGAAAGGAGAGAATGTTTTCTCAACACCTTCCATGATATCTGAAATGGAGGAAACCTGCAGGCTGCTATTAAAAGAGCAGTTTCTCAGTAATAGTGCAGAATTGGATTCTGTTGGGACCTTGGTAGACATAAAACACTTAGCCGCAACCCCGGTTGGGGCGGAAATAACATTAAATGCGGAAATTATAAATGCGGTTGATAGAAGAATTTTGTTTAAGGTATCCGCAAAAGATAAAATTGAAACAGTTGGAGAGGGAAAACACGAACGATTTATAATCAATATTCCCAGGTTTAAAGAGAGGTTTGATAAAAAAGTGAAAGAGTTAATCGGGTAGCATAATAAGCAAATAGATAAAAACTTGTTTTCAACCTAATGGAAAAACGCATCCACCATAAAGGCAATAAACAACGCAGCAAGGTATGGACTGCTGAATTTAAAAACCAGCCAAGACGCCTTTTCACTGGGTTTTGCCAGTAGCCATATTGACAATACCAGCATGACAATGCCAAAGATAGTGGCAGTTGCCAAGTAGATGAGGCCAAACTGGTTAAAGAAGAAAGGCAATACGCTAAAGACCACCATCATCAGTGTTGTTACGGCAATTATTCTCACCGATTTTGTTTCGCTCGATACTACAGGCAGCATTGGAACGTGGGCCTTCTTATAGTCCTCTTTCACATGAAGGGCTAAACTCCAAATGTGCGTTGGAATCCAGAAAAAGACCAATCCCGCCATTACAAACCCTATCTCTATGTGCTGAAAAGTTACAGCAACATACCCAATTAGGGCAGGAGCACCGCCTGAAAAACCACCCCAAATTATATTGTATTGACTTGTCCTTTTGAGCCATTTGCTGTAAACTATGATGTTATCAAACAAACCAAAAGCCATTAGGGAAAACGCCCACACATTAATGAGAAAAGAGAAAACAAGCGAGATGGAGGCCAACACCAGCCCGAAAATCAACGCATTTCTGGGAGATATCCGTCCTGAGGGAATTGGGCGATCTTTTGTTCTCTCCATAACGGCGTCTATGTCCCTATCATTATAGCCTGTCAGAGTGTCTGCAGCCGCAGACCCAGCGGCAACCGCCCCCAGCAATAAAATCCATGTTGCTAAACTGATTGGAATGTCAAATAGCCATGACGCAGAAACAGCTGCCCCGAAAGCGGTGAAAACCAGCAGATACCAAATTTTTGGTTTTGTAAGCTCATAATAATTTTTAATTTGGTTACTGACTGCATTCATCTCTAAAACCAAATATACTATTAACCTACCGCATTATGTTAATTAAAATAGTTATTTATATCTTGACAGAGGATTTTTATTTTGTGTAACGGTGTTTGAAATTATCTCACGAGAGGTTTTTCTCATTTCAATAAATGTCTCAGTTTTTTGTACTCCCTCAATACGTCCCACTTTTTCCGATATGATTTGATGCATCTCATCAAGAGAACGAGCAGTCATTGTAACCAATATGTCAAACCGTCCAGTAACCTCAGCTACTTCCCTAACTTCAGATATTTTGAAAAGTTCATCCAGTACGTTATCGCGCAGTTTGGAATCCATAGTGATTCCCGTCAGTGCTTTAACATTAAAACCTAAAGCTTCATCATTTATTATGATGGTAAACTTTTTTATGAGACCCCTTTTAACGAGGCGTTTGATTCTGCTATACACAACCGACGAATTTATATTGATTTTTTTTGAAAGTCTGGGAACAGAGATACTTGCGTCTTTTGATAACTCCCTTAGTATCTTTAGATCAAGATCATCTATTCTTCCCATGAAATTTCAAAATATGTTAAAATTTGGTGGTTAATAAATGTATTTTTTTCATTTTTATTGTTTTTTTTATAAAGTTTATTGAAATATGGGAATATTATACAATTTTTTTTGTTTTCAATAATTCGGCTAACAATATAGCTCCCTTTGCAGAGCCCATTTTTTCATTGTGGGTTAGCAAAACATACTTTATCCCGTTTTCAAATACAGAGTCTTTTCTCAATCTACCGACAACTGTAGTCATACCATCATTAACCTCCCTGTCAATGCGGGGTTGGGGGCGAGTAGGGTCATCATTGACAATGATATAATCCTTAGGTGCGGACGGAAGACCCTTAATTGAAATGTTGTCTGAAAAATGCATCATTTGTTTAGCAACCGATTCAGGGTCTGTGTTTTTAGATGTTTCAACAAAAACAACCTCAGTATGACCGTCAGAAACAGGTACTCTTGTGCATGTGCAACTAACTTTGAGTTCATCAGAGACAATCTGCTTAGATTGGTAATCATAGTTTCCCAAAATCTTTTTGGTTTCTATCTGAACTTTTTCTTCTTCTTTTGGTATATAGGGTATTACGTTATCCAAAATATCCAAGGCAACGACACCAGGAGAACGTCCTGCCCCTGATAATGCTTGCATCGAAGTCATAAAAACACTTTTAACGCCAAAATTAGTTATTAGGGGTTTGAGAGTTATTGCTAATCCAGTAGTAGTGCAGTTTGGTAAAGGGGCAATGAATCCACTCCATCCACGGTCTTCTTTTTGTTTATTCAATAATTCAACATGTTCATCATTTATTCCAGGTATAAGAATTGGGACGTCACTTTCATACCGAAAGGCGGCGGCAGTACTGATAACAGGAACATGAGTTGCTAATTTGGGTTCAATTGTTTGAGCAGCATCAGACTCTATGGCAGTAAAAATGAGATCAAAGTCTTTGGGGTTGATATCGTCTAACCTAGATATAACAGTATCACGAATGTAATCTGGGACCGGTTCTCGATTATGCCATTTTAGAATTCCAGATTGTGTATCCCGGATTGCATCGATATATTTTTTTCCGGCAGATCGCTCAGAAGATACAACATGAGTCAAATTAAACCATGGATGCCTATTGAGCGCAACAACAAACTCCTGTCCAACAGCTCCAGTTGAGCCGATTAATGCCACATTTAACACAATATAGGAAAAATTAAAACATTTAATAATCCTTTTTAAATCAATACAAAACTAAAATAATTACAGGACCAATAAAAAAACAAGTAAAAGCAACAATATGAAAAAAACTAGATCAAGCTTTTTTAATTGCCATCATGGAGGAATTTACTCTGTAAAGAACAACAAATCAGTGAAAATCGATTTTAGTTCCAACACTAATCCTATAGGTATTTCAAAGAATGTTGTAAAATCTTTGATTGAAAACATTAACCTATCATATTCTTACCCAGATCCAAACTGCATTGAGTTAAAGAATGATATTTTAAATTATTTGAATTGCAATATTGACGAAATAGATCACATAATTACAGGTAATGGCGCAACTGAATTGATTCACTATTTCTCGTCCGCTTTTGTAAAAAAAAAGGTTATGATTCCTTCTCCAACCTTTTGCGAGTATGAGCTCGCATCAAAAAGAAACAACGCAACAATCATACATTCTCAAGTTAAAAACTATTTTAAAATAGATTCTGAATTTATAGTGAAAAACGGCAACAATCCCAACAATGAAATAACCACAATTTTTTTATGCAATCCAAATAACCCAACAGGAAAGGATTCAGTAAAACAAATAATCGAAATTTTAGAAAAGATTGATGGCAAGGTCACAATATTGTTAGATGAATCTTATGTTGAGTTTATAAATAGCAAAGATGAAAAAAGGTATAACTATTTTATCAATTTAGTCAAAGAATTCAATAATCTGGTAATTCTAAGATCCATGACTAAAACATGCGGGCTTGCAGGGCTTAGGATAGGATACGCAATATCAAATAAAAAAACAATTGAAAAAATGAATGGCAAAACAATTTCATGGAATGTAAACGGGTTGGCGCAAATTGCTGCACGGGTAGCCTTGAAAGACAAGAACTATTTGAGATCTGCAAAAAAAATTATCGAAATTGAAAGGAAAAAAAGTTTTGACATGCTAAAAAAAAATAATAAGGTAAAACCCATCCCTACTGATGTCAATTTCTATTTGATTGAAATTTTAAGTGACGAATCCTCAACGGAATTAACAGACACGCTATTAAGTAAAAATAATTTACTTGTAAGAGATTGCAAGACTTTTACTGGAATGAATGACAAATTTATAAGGGTAGCAATAAAAACACCTAGAGAAAACAAAGAACTATTTAGAGCCCTGGATAAAGCACTATGAAAACAAAACTATTAATGGTTCAAGGAACGTCATCAGGTGCTGGTAAAAGCCTAATGGTTACAGCCCTCTGTAGGATTCTGTCCAACAAAGGCTACAAGGTTGCGCCATTTAAGTCTCAAAACATGTCATCATATATATTCAAAATCGGCAATTCAGATAAAATAATAGCACATGCTCAGGCAATACAGGCATTGGGAGCCAGGACACAACCAGACGTAAGAATGAATCCAATTCTGTTAAAACCAATAGGCAACTATGAAAGTGAAGTTTATCTATTTGGGGAATTTTATTCGAAAATGACAGCTAGAGAATATTATGCAAACTTTGTTCTCGAAAAAGGATTTAGACTGGCCCTAAATGCGTTTAAAAGCCTAAAGAAAGAAAACGACATAATTTTGTTGGAAGGGGCCGGTTCACCAGCCGAAATTAACATCATGAAGCAAGACATAGCAAATATGATTTTAGCTAAAAAGGTGAAGACTCCAGTAATTCTTGTTGCAGATATTGAGAGGGGTGGGTGTTTTGCTAGCATTTTAGGGACACTGATATTACTAAAACCAAAACACAGGCATCTAATAAAAGGAATACTAATCAATAAATTTCGCGGA
>JBBJMN010000135.1:0-5043 GCA_037720485.1 Candidatus Nitrosocosmicus sp. | reverse complement strand
CCCCTATACCCGGGCTTCCCTTGTCATCTTTAGTTTCAAAAAACCAATATTCTTGTCCAAGATTCTCACGTTCACTCCATTTTTGCATGGTCCATCCAAATACGTCTTCATAGAATTTTTGCGCCCTCTCCACATCATCAGCCGAAATTTCAAAATGTTCTACAGTTGGCATATCATTTGATTCTCTTTCTTTTATTTATTTTTAGTTATTCGTATATTGTATTCATCAAGTAAGAAATGTTAAATTATAGAGTGGAGAATCATCACCATTGTAGAATAAGTTAGTTTGCCTCCGAAGCCTCCGAGCCTCCAATGATTGAATCTAATAAAGGATAGCTATCCAGAAATACAACTAATTAAGAAAAAGGTTAATTCTTCGTCTAGTTATACAATATAGCCGGAGCTTTGGATGTACCGGAGGCAATATCCTTAATTTCTCAATAACCGAAAATTAGAATTTAATATGGTACAATCATAAGTTATGTTCTAAAATATTATTTAATCTATAACAATTTCTCCATGGAATTTAGACACTACCAGATATTTATTACCACTAAAATCACCGAGCAAAGACATTGACAATGGGATTTGCAATTTGTAGTTCTTATCCATTCATTTAGAATTAAAAAAAAACAAAAATATTGGATTAGTTGATATCTTCCTTCAGCTTTTCTTTGTCATATTCTGTACCCATATCTCTGTCTGTATCTTTCATTTTGTTTCCCATTGCTTTAGCACCTGCTTTCATCTTGTCACCCATTTCCTCAAAGGATCCTTTAGTGTCGTCTGCTGCATTCTCTGTTTTTCTCTCCATTTCTATTTCATCATCATTATAATTATCCATATTAAATAATAACAATTAAATTATTTAAAGACAATGTTATAATTCCTATTTGTACAAATTCTTTAACCAGGTTGATGCAATCGCGCCATTATGATAAGGGTATAGATATCGATGGAGTTACTTCTGCTGTTACTACTATCGCATCAACAATTAGCCCAAATTCAACTTAAAATACCATACCTGTTCCAACCAATTAATTTATCTTATTTATGGCAGAAACGGAATAATTTGCCTCCGAAGCATCCATGCTTCCGGTACTAGTTATATAATATGGACAATAGAACTAAATCTTTAGAAATATATTGTAATAGGAATAATGGATTTATAATTAAAAATGCACCAATAATCGGACCCTCGGAGGTATACGAGGTATTTTTCTATATCTTACACAAACCAAGTTTTATCTCCATTTCTACTCTATTACAATGTCCTTATAAAATTTAGTTACTATCAGGTGTCTGTTGCCTTGAAAATCATCCAGCAGCGACATTGACACCTTGGAGTTTTCTATGCCCAACTCTTTGGCAAACTCCTTGGGGATAATCAAAACTGTGGAACTGTTGTCATTGTCTCTAATGGTCTTTCCAATTAATCTATTGCCACCAAGATCATTGTCTATAATGTTACCCATGACAATATTTCTTTATAGTGGGATAAAAGAGTTCTATAATTTGGTATATGAACTACTTAACACTTGAGTTTATTAATTTGGATATACTAGTTACATAAGAAATATGGAATAGTGCAAGATTAAATATTCCAGTAAGATTATTGCGCTCAATTGTCACTATATGTAATTGAAGAAAAACAGAAAATCATTAATTTAATCAGATGTTCAATACCTAGGATCCAACACACCAAGGTATTTCTTTCTCAATTTGCTTTTAATGTTATTGGTTTTGTCTTTCCAGTAGGTATAATAGTATGGTCCATGTGGACAAAGGTTACAGGCCTCTTTTCCACATTTAACAAACTCCTCTCTGAATGTGACATTTTTAGGCAAGAAGTTTAATTTATCATTGGACAAGGGATATGTTTCTTTGATTTTTCTTATATCCGCAAGAAAAGTATCCTTTGGTTTTTCCACCTGGTTTTCATTATTATCGGCATAATATGGCGGTTGAAGGGGGGAAAGAGTCATATTTGGAAATTGATCGGCAATCAGTTTGTTTGCTTTTGTTCTAACTTTCGAATCAGCATCATCACTGAGAAACAATATGGCTGACCTATCTATTGGGGAACTGTAAATGCTTTCCTTTAACCTGTTGAAAACATCATGGGAATACAGTTTGCGTTTGTAAATGTAGTATGTCCTTATTGAAATGTTTATGTTTAGTATTTTGTTGATGCATTCAATGGACTGCTTTTCATTTAAATGGTAATATTCGCAACTCTTTATCAATTGCAAAAAAAGTTGTTGTTCAAAATCAGATAACTTTTTCATTTACTTGTTATATGTTACTATAAATAATATATTAAAATACAGGAATAATTATCATCTTTTAATTTATTGTGTAATTACTGAATATTTTTACACTAATAACATCAATGAGAAGATGATGGCGCGACAAAATTATAAGAAATTTTTGCCTTTTCGTATTTATCGGCAATCAATTTCTGACATCTATAAATAGCGTTATAATAGACTCATGTGAAAATCCTCCGGGTTTCCACCGAAGCCGATATTTATGAATTAAGATTACCTCGATACAACTATACGAGATAATGCATAATAAATCCTAATATTGTAATGTAATTGTTGCTATCATAATCAATGACAATTCGAAAAAGACTGAAATTAAGTTTTAATACTATAAACCATCAAAAACCACACTTATAAGGATAGAACTATTTTCTTACTTCAGAATTGTAGAATTTTAATTAACCACTATATTACTGATAATGGTATTAGAAGTATGAATAAATACATATGTCCATTTTAGCATCATACATCAGTTGCTTTGAATACAAGTGGTTGTTGCTGTTGTTGTGGCGGCATTGGCCGCCGCGGGTATATTTAGGTAACCATGTGCCTGGGCCTATAACTGGAACTTTGAAACTACTCCAACCAAACCTCTATTTATCATCAGGGCATGTCCATTACTTTAGAAACTCTATAAAGGTATGAGCAGTGTCAACAACACCCTCTGCCCTTGCCTTTCCAATATCTTAAGTGGGTTGGCATCATAATAGACTCAGATTTTTTACGGCAACAAACTCATTTTTGTGTTTGCTATATCGGTCATCATGGTTGGCATGAAAGAAGTCATAATCTTTCCCATAAGATTCCATCCATTCTGAATCGTCATCAAGTGGTATACTCGAGGTATTATTGCAAGATATGGTAAATTAAATAGTGTATTTTAAGTGTATGAAATGTGAACCTAATATTTTGCCTAAAAGAGAACAAACCAGCAACCTTTACGATTCAAATTAACAAAGGATAAAATCAAGTCCGAAACAAAGATGTAGCCTGTGAAGGCATTTATACTATTAAGAGGTTCGATATTTTTGTATGGAGCCCAGAAAAGTAAAAGTCGTTGAACCCAACAAAGGAAAGCATATAGCTGTAGCAGGCGACATCAACACAATTCTTGCTTCAAAGGAGGACACAGGCGGAACGTATAGCTTTATAGAAGTCAAGGTTTTTCCTGGCGGAGGACCAATTCCACACATACAAACACGCGAACATGAAGGGTTTTACATAATTGAGGGACAACTAACATTTAATGTGGACGGGCAAAGAATTGAAGCCAAACCTGGAGCATTTGTCAATGTACCACCAAATGTTTTGCATAGTTTTAAAAATGAAACTAATGAGACTGCAAAGATAATAATCGTGTTGTCCCCGGCCGGAATGGAGCACCTTTTTGTTGAAGTGGGCTTGGAATCTTCCAACAACAGTGTACAGCCACCACCATTTAGTGACGCACAAAAACAAAAACTCTCTAGACTAGCAATCAAATATGGCATGGAAATAATACCATAATATTGGGACACTCCAAGATTATCCCGAAAACCTGTAAACTAAAGGTACTCGTAATAGCGGTCTAATTTCCACTACTCAATCTTGTGTACAATGCCAAAAACTAATATCGACTTCTCAATAATATATGAACCATTAGAAGATAAAAATAACATCAAAAATTTGGAGTTATATAATTTAGTAAGCATGTCAAACTCAAACTAATGGCCTCTTCTCTTTTCCTCTATTTCCTTTTCGAGTTGCAGTTTCTTTGAATTCAACTGCCATATATGATTATTATACATTTCCACTTTCTTCAAGCCCAAAAGGCGATTTGGAGTTTGCAAAAGTTCAATTATTTGCGGTTTACCAAGCCTTTCCTTTTTTATACGGTCATACTGTCTAAGGAATAATGGCAGGTCATCTTTCATATCATTACATATGGTTACCAGCTTTTGCATATTTACTAATCCTAGGGAGTCCTCATAATAGCAGATAACGGTAGGAGTTTCCATGTCCAACTCAATTGCAACATCAGTAAAAGGTCTACCATCTTGGAACATTTGGAAGGCTCTAGCATAATCCGACTTGTCTTTAAGTTTTTGTTCTTTATCTTCTCCATCATCTCCAGTTACCTTATTCAAAATCTGTCCGTTTGTTTTATAGATAAATGAACCTCTTGTGCAATTTGGCGTGTTGTTTTTCCTTCGTTGGCTAGTTTGATTACGAGTTTTTCTTTTTCCATTTTACTAAGTAGCATTACAGTATTAGATATAGCAATTTAGTTTAAAATAAAAACACTGATTTTCGTGATTCCTTGAAATTTTGTGTTCCTATTTGACGTAGTTCACAAGGCTTTGTATACCTCCTAATGCAAGTGCTATAAAGGCCAATTAATTATGTTTAAGGTCTTTTGGTATCCGATGTTAATAAGTGATGGTATGAAATAAGGCGTAAATAAGTTATTAAGGTTACAAAAATGTTAAATAAAAGAAAAAGAAGGTTGGACATCTTTTCAATAAATTGTTTAATTTTAATAAGGATTTAATGGAAAATCAATTATTCTCAGTAGGATTTTGCCACAGTTTGCACAGATTACTCAATAGTAGTTTTATCTATTTTATAAATAAAGAGAATAAAGACTAAAGGTGGAACATAAACCAGACATAAATAAGATTTTCCATAATGAATCCATAATAACTCGATTTACTAAACAAGCAGGCGAATTTGCTCA
>JBBJMN010000041.1:0-17267 GCA_037720485.1 Candidatus Nitrosocosmicus sp. | reverse complement strand
TAGCTGATGAAGATAAAAAACTAGCTGATGAAGATAAACTAAAGAAAGAAGATGAGGAGGAGGAGGAAGATGAGGAAGAACTAGAGGAAGAACTAGAGGAAGATGAGGAGGAGGAGGAAGAACTAGAGGAAGAGGAAGAAGAAGAGGAAGAAGAGGAAGAAGAGGAAGAAGAGGAAGAAGAAGTTGTTTCTAAACCGAATAAAAAAAACCCAGCAAAAAAAAATCCTAATGTTAAAGATGTTGACCTGACTAATATTAACAAATCACTTGATAAATCTTTTAGAGAGGTTCAGAAAATTCAACAGACTGTTCAAACTCTGCAGAGAAGCCTTAAAAACGTGGAAAAACAATCTATGTTGACTAAGCAAATTCAGGCTGAAATCAAAGAAGTTAACAAAAAATTAATGAAAATTGAAAAAAACACTATACCTAAACCCCAACCAAAAAACACAATTTCAAAAACCGATAATGCCAAGAAAAAAACCGATAATGCCAAGAAAAAAACCGATAATGCCAAGAAAAAAAGCAGGTAGGTCAATCAATTTCTTCTCTACCATTTTCTACCATTTTCTTCTCTAATGTTATAATATACGTATTGTTGAACATAACCTGAATATCTGCCATAATGGTCTCGAATTTCTTTAGATATTTTTTTATATTGATTAGATGTTATCTTGGAATTCATTTTTACTTCGGTTTTTGTAATCTGTTTTAAGTTTTGACTCAAAAATTTTATAATCCAAATATCTATAGGAAATGCTTCTAATTTATCCAATGAAAATAAAAGTATGCAGTCTGCAATTTTTTCGCCAACTCCATCTAATTTTAATAATTCCTCTTTCGCATGATAATAGTCAGTTTTTTTTAAAAGCTCTACACTTAATTGATTGTCTGAAATGTATTTTGCAGTATTTGAAACAAATCTGGCCCTATATCCGAGACCGCAAGATAAAAGATCTTGAATTGAAGCGTTATAGAGTGATGTTAAACTTGGAAAAGTGTAAAAATCCGTATCATCAAAAACTATTTTCCTTCCAAATTTTCTTGATAGGTTTCTTAAAATAAAACGAATTCTGGGAATATTGTTATTGCTTGAGCATAAGAATGAAAATATGCATTGAATTGGTTTTTGTCTTAGTATCCGTAGCCCCGGATATTTTTGAACCAACTTGCTGATTTTTTCATTTTTAGATATCTCATGAATTATCTCATGATAATTGTCATCTTGTCTAAAAACATGCTTCTGCCACTCATGATGTTCTGGATATGAGTCATATTCATAAATTGTCTCATCATTTGTCTCATTTGTTTTTTCAGTAATTTTTAATATGGTTTCTCCATAAATCCCATACCATGATTTTTTCATCTTTTCCCATAAAAAATATTGACCACTGTTTATACTTAAATCAATATTAATATCCTGTATGCTATCCAATCGAATATTAAAATTGGTTGGCTGTTATTTTTGTCTATTAGGTATTGGGAATCAATTAGACAGTCGTGACTTCGGCAGGGTCAGGAGCTTGAGCTTTGAATCCATATTTTTCGGTTATTTCTTCTGCAAATTTAGTACATGCAAGATTATCTCCATGGACAGTTAAAACACTTGGATTTCCCTTTACCTTATCTAATATCTCAAACAATTCTTTTCTACTATTGTGTCCTGAAAACTCAAATCTATTTATTTCTGCTAAACATTTTATCGTATTTCCTCCGAATGTAACTTGCCTTTTGTCTAGTAACAGCCTTCCCGGTGTTCCCTCGCCTTGGTATGAGACCAATGCAATGCTATTGAGTTCATTTTTGGATAATTCCTGTAAATAAAATACTCCTGAACCACCAACTAACATGCCTGCTGGTGAAATTATGACTCCGGGTTCTTTAATTACTCTTTTTCGTCTATCCCAGCTTGTAATGCTTTGTACCTCCTCGATCGATCTCTTGAAAACTTCAGAGTCTCTTAAAAACTTGGGATGTTTGAGCATAATTTGATTTGCCTTTAAAGCCATACCATCCATCGCAATCTTGTATGGAAAATCGTATGCCTTAAGCACACATGCAATCTCTTGAGCCCTTTCTACTGAAAATGCGGGTACAAATAATATTCCTTTTCTTTCAACAACATCCAGAGCATGTTTTACTAATTCTCTTTCGGATTGGTCTCTAGGGAGTTGCTCCGCCTGGGAATATGTGCTCTCAATTATTAGCAAATCAATTTCCCCAACATCCAAATCAGCTGGGCGCAAAACTTTTGATCCTCTTGTATTGATATCCCCTGTATAGAGGATTCTTTTTCCCTCTCCTTCTACAATAACTGTTGAGCCTCCAAGTACATGCCCTGATTCAAATAATGTGACGTTTACATCCCTTATGCCAAATTTTGTTCTGTACTCCAAATTTATTGAGTGGTTTAGCATATTCATTAAATCTGGGTAGTCAAAGGGAAGGTAAAACCCTGAAATCTTTATCATGTCTTGAATCAATAACTGCGATAATTCAAAAGTCGGTAAGGTACCTAAAGCTTTAACTTTAGAGTCTGTATTTAAAAAAAGAAAGGGAACATTCCCTGAATGATCTAGATGCGCATGAGTAATCACAACCGCATCTATTTCTTTTGGTTTTACCTGGATGGGAAAAACCGGCTCTTTTTTCAACAGAACTCCGTAATCAAGCAAAATATTGGTATTATTTGAATTAACTAAAAAAGCAGACCTGCCCACTTCTTTTGCAGCCCCTAATGTTGTTACTTTCAATGAAAAATTATTAAATATTTATTATATTAAGTCTTTGTGTCAAAATCAAAAACAGGGTCCCATAGTTTGTATTTTATGAACGGATTCTTAAGCTTTTCAAAATATTTGTAACCAGCATTGTCCAATACAGTTTCAAACTCATATTTTCCATAGCTTTTTTCTAATTCTTCTGCTAGACACAATTTTAAAGCATTCTTTATTCTTTTTTTCCATTCTGGTTTACAGTACACGTACCATAAGTTATGGGCACCTCTTAGGGCTGCAAGTTTTTGGATTAGTTCATTTGGTGTTTTAGAATAATATTTGTTTGTTATTTCGATATTGATATCTTCCCATGAGGGGGTAACCCATCTTGCTATCATGTCAAATCCATGACCGTCGAATTCTGCAGCAAGACTTAACCCTTGGTCTAAAGTTGTAATTATGCATTTTGCAGATTCTGATATTTGGTCTCTGTAGTCAACCCCTGGTTCCATCCATCCAACAAATATTATATCATATTTTTTGTCAATGCCGTTGTATGCATCAGCAATTTTTATATGGTCTGGCTTAACTTTTCCTACACTGTAAAATATTTCTGCACTTTTCTCGATGCCTTCTGCGTTAGGTATGTATTCCCTAATTTTTTCTAAAAAGTCTCCATAACCGCATCCTACATCCAAATATGTTGGGTTTTCTGATATTGTTTTTGCTATTGTGAATATTCTTATGACATCAATTTTTCTGTAGGTAAAATATGAACCGCAAAGAAATGGAAAAATAAATCTTTCGTGATTTGTACTATTATTTAGGCGAAATTTGTTTAATTCTTTTTGGGCATTAATAACATCTGAAATGGAAAAAGTCATAATATAAAATTTTTGTAATAAGCATTTGGTATATGTATTTTTATTTTGAAGTTGTAATTATGCAATTATGTAATTTAATAAACAATAACGTTTTAGTATAGTTTTATTTATTAACCTTTCAAAATATTTATAAAGTAACTTAGCGCTGATTTTTCAATGGTAAGAACATTCGAGGAGTGGTGGGGAACCGTTCCACTAGACTTAAAAACAAAGGCTCGTAAAGGTGACGAGGATAACAAGGTTTTATTGAATCAAGTAAATTATGTGTTGCTTCATCTTCACTTGCAGGGAAAACACGATGCAAAGCCATCACATGATGAGTTAAAAGATTGGCTCCATAGTGGTCAAGTAGATACAATGCGCGCTAAGAAATAGAGCACGTCCCGATTTTATTTTTCTATATAACACTGTTTTGATATTGACATATAGTTTAAATAGTTTTATTGCTACAAACGATTAGTGAATTATTAGATGCCAATTGCTATACTTCCAGATGTTGATGAACAAAGATGCATTGGGTGTGCACTTTGTGTAGAGATTTGTACCGCGTTAGGTCCCGATGTACTTCGTGTTAAACCAGTTGAAGGTTGGAAACGAGGCAAAGCATTTGTCTTTTATCCAGAAAGATGCATATCTGATGGTGCATGTGTAGGTGTTTGTCCAACTCATGCTATTTTCTGGATGAGACCTTTAGAATATACCTCAGGCCAGCCAGTTCCTTTACATAAAAACGGTGTTTTTGATAAAGGCTGGGAAGAGGGCTAATTCTATATCACCCAAATATTTTTTATGTTTTAGTTTTTTAAATTAACAATGCTTATATAATTAGAAATTAAAAAGTTTTATATGCTATTGCCTTCTGAAATTGAATCCAAGTCTTTGATTCCCGCTATTCGAGCAATTTTATCCAAAAAATTAATTCAAGATTATAACCTTAAAGAAGAAACTGTCGCTAAACTTTTAGGTATTACTCAAGCCGCTGTTAGTAATTATATACGAGGAACAAGAGGCGATTTATCTTTAGTAACAAAATTAGAAAACAATTTTGAAGTAATGAAAATGATAGGTGATATAACTAAGGATCTTTCTATGAATAAGGCATATGCGCCAAGTACTATGACTAAATTCATTCAATTGTGTAATTATATGCGCTATACTTTTATTATTTGTGATGTGCATCATAGTATCGAACCAAATATCGATAAAAGTATCTGTGAACAATGCGAAGTTATATTGACAGGTTCACGTTTTTCCTAGTCTGTATTTTATTATTTTCCTCCAATTAAAATAAATTAATGAATTCATTATACTGACTTTGTGAAGGTTTCTATTTCGGGAATTAGGGGAATATTTGGAGACGATCTCAGCCTTCAGGAAATAAGCAAATTCTCAAGACTTTTTAGTTCATATATTCATGATAATTTTGATCAATTATCTTGTGTTATTGCTAGAGACAGTAGACACTCTGGAAAAATTATCTGTGATAGTGTTATTGGTTGTCTTTTGGAGCAGGGAATAGACGTTTATGATTTGGGTATAGCACCTACTCCTGTATTATTCCGAGAATCCAGAAAATACAGTGGCTCAATAATGATTACCGCTTCCCATAATCCAATGGAATGGAATGGTTTGAAACTATTAGTTAATGGGAGAGGGTTATTTGAAGAGGAATTAAATCTTATGTTAAAAAATACCATCCATGGGTATTCTGGTACTGGTGAATATCATAAAATTCATTCAACCTATTTGGACGATATAACGCATTATATTCCAATTTCTAATGATGTCAAATCTGGCTTTAGGGTTGGTTTTGATTTAGGAGGGGGTGCTGCCTGTAATTATGTCAATAGGTTGTTCCAACTATATAAAATAAAATACTTGAGCATAAATGATCAATTTGGTTTTTCTTCAAGAGGCCCAGACCCAACTTCTGACAATTTAGATGAATTGAGGGAGTTGGTTAATTTAAATAAATTAAATCTTGGATTTGCGTTTGATATGGATGGTGATAGGCTTGTAATTGTTAATAATAAGGCAGAACGGCTTAGTCCTGATTTGACTCTTTTACTATGTGTCTCGGGTGCAATTTATAACAAAACTAGAAAATTTGTCATCAGTTTAGATTCAAGCATTTCTATTGAGAAATACATTAAAGAACATGGCGGAGAAGTATTTTATTCTAAGGTTGGCGAATCTAATGTCATAAAAAAAATATCCGAAGTTAATGGTGAGACTGGTGGTGAAGGAAGTAGTGGTGGTTTTATCATGCCAAACTTTACATCTTGCAGGGATGGACTTTTAGCTAGTATAATAGTTTCTTCATTAAATCAAAAAGTAATTGATGAGTGTTTAGATTTAGCTTCAAATTATGTGCAGGTTAGAACAAAACTTCCAATTAAACCTGAAATCAAATTAAACGATCTGCTTGAAAAAATATCTAAAGCCCTAAAACCTCACTCAAGCTCAATGATAAGTGATGACGGCCATAAATTTATTCTTGATGATGATTCATGGGTTCTTGTTAGGGCTTCGAATACAGAACATGTGCTAAGAATATCTTTAGAATCAGAAAAAAATCGTGCCAATCCCCTATATAAATTAATTTATAATAAAATATACGAAATCTATGAAAGGATTTGATGAAAAACAGATACTAGGTTTAATTATGTCCAAAATGGGCAATACTAATCTAGAGCCTTTATTTGGTAAAGACGATATTTCTATAGTTTCATTAGAAAAGATAATTAAAAAGCCAAATAAAGATTATTCTTTAGCTGCTACATGTGATATGTTAGTAGAACACACAGATGTTCCTCCTAAAATGACATTCAAACAAATAGCTAGAAAATCTCTCGTTTCTTGCTTGAGTGATTTGAGTGCAAAAGGAATAAGGCCTGTAGTTGCATTAGTTTCTTTGGGTATACCCTTATATTTAAATAAAAGGAATGTACGCGACATAATTAAAGGGTTTTCAGTAACATCAAAGGAATTTGGCTTTTTTATAATTGGTGGGGATATTAACCAATCCAAAGAGTTAATTATAGATTGTTGTATGTTGGGATTCTCTAACAATAATTTGAATATTCCTAGAAGAAATGGTGCTATTATTGATGATTACGTGATAGTTTCAGGCCCATTTGGATATAGTTCTTCTGGCCTGAAGATTTTATTGAGTGATTCTAAAAGCCCTAGCAATTTGTTCAAAAAGAAGTCAATCGAATCTGTTTTAAATCCGCTGCCTCAAATAAAATTTGGATTAAAGTTATCTAGATATCTTTCTTCCTCGATAGATTCCAGTGATGGTCTTGCCAAATCCTTATATGAGTTGGCAAAAGAAAGCAAAGTCAATATGTTGATATACAAAGATAAAATACCCATTCCACCAGAATTAAATAAATTTTCAACAATCAATAACCTAAGTCTAGATGATCTTATATTCTATGGAGGAGAGGAATATCATATAATCGGAACGATCCCAAAAAAAAACATAATAAAAGTTAATCATCTGGTAAAAAAATATTGCTTGGATTTTTCTATTATTGGGAGGGTTGTTCATGGAGTGGGCAACAAAGTTTTTGTGGTCTACCCCAATGAGCGAAAGAGATTATTGAAAAATAAAGGTTTTACTCATTTAACTTAACAAAGTTTTTAAATGCGTTGAACAAAATTTTTATATTAATGTCTCAGGAAGAAATTACCCAATATAAGTGGGGAGTGGCCCATATTTTCAGTAGTTACAATAATACTTTGGTTCATATTACTGATATAAGTGGTGCGGAAACCATATCAATTAGCTCTGGTGGGCGACATGTAACAGCAGATCGTTATGAATCTTCACCTTACGCAGCTATGAAATCTGCTGTTTCCGCTGCAGATGCTGCTAAAACCAAAGGTATCAATGCTCTGCATATAAGGGTTAGAGCTGTAGGTGGAGTAGGTGCTAGAATTCCAGGCCCTGGAGCTCAAGCCGCAATAAGAGCTTTAGCAAGAGCAGGATTCAGAATAGGAAGAATAGATGATGTTACACCTGTACCACACGATACAACGAGAAAGCCTGGTGGACGTAGAGGAAGAAGAGTATAGTTTTATTATTTCCAACATCATCATTTATCTTTATTTAATCTTGTTATTTATAAGAATGGGATCGGCCGGATTTGAACCGACGACCTCCAGCGCCCAAGGCTGGCATCCTACCATGCTAGACAACGATCCCTTCTTTATAATCTGAAATTTCAGTCTAATTTTAACCTTATTTTCAAATAACTTAAATTGCAGAATACAACCTTCAATATTATCTGATATTATATTATATTATATTATATATTATCTGATATCGTTAATATCCTTAATTAATGATGTTGGAAAATTACATGCTTGCAGGTAAAATTGCCTCAACAGTCAGAGAAAACACCCGCAAAAAAAACCATATTGATAGAACTCTGTTTGAGATTTGCGAATCTATAGAAAATGAAATTACTTTACTTGGAGGAAATCCTGCATTCCCTGTAAATGTAAGCTTAAATGAAATAGCCGCACATTATACTGCTGAACCCCAAGACCCAATTGTAGTTAAAGATACGGATGTAATCAAAATCGATTTGGGTGTACATATTAATGGATATATTGCCGATACCGCAGTTACTATTTCGTATAATTCAAAATATGATCAACTAGTGGATGTTGCTGAATTATCATTGTCTGAAGCGATTAAAATTTCAAAAATTAATTCAAAATCTGGGGATATAGGAAAAACAATCGAAAATACTATATTACATAATGGTTTGAAGCCTATCCAAAATTTAAGCGGTCATTCGTTAGACCAATATACTGTACATTCAGGAAAATCAATTCCAAATATTAGGACAATAGGATCTTCTTTTTCTTTGGCTAATAATCAAGCGTATGCGATTGAACCCTTTGTTACAACTAGAGATGGCTTAGGAATTGTCTATGAAGGAAAAATTCAAAATATCTTTTCCATTGTCTCTAGAAAACCGACTAAAGATAAAGATTTGGATGATTTTATTACCTATCTATGGAATAGATTTAAAACATTGCCTTTTGCTATGAGGTGGCTAATTAAAGACTATGATGAAACTTTGCTAAATAATATGATAAATTTTTTAATGAAAAAGAAAAATATTAGATCTTATCCAATTCTTGTTGAAGGTAACAATAAAATTGTATCTCAAGCAGAACACACTTTTCTTATTTCGGAGGATCAAAGCTATATCATTACAAAGTAGATATTATGCGCAAATTAGCCTCAGACAAACTATTGAAAAAAAATCTATACCAATGTTTTGGTGCAATTGATGAATCTATTTATGCCTTCCTCTGTTATTGGAAGGAAAATGCAATCTAGTGACACAATAATTTTAATTTAAAACATTTTTTACAATGCTCTTGAAAAAATCAACAAGTTGTTGAGTTGAGAATTAGTTGTTGTTTCTTTTGAAATTGAAATAACAAGCGTGGCATCTATCCTTTCCATAAATTACACCTGTATTGCCACATTCAGAACATTGTTTTTCGTTATCAACGGTTGAATCTAAGGATTTTACTTTTTGGATACAGGTGCCACAAAGAGGGGCATCAAGATTGTGGGAGGAGATGAATGCATCACCACATTGTGTACATCTAAAGCTATACATTTTACCTTTTGGTTTCCACTTTTTAAATGGGTTGATCATAAACACAGGCTATATTTATATTGACACACATTTTAATTTAATGAAGACAAAAAAATTGAATAATCACATATAATTCCATCACCATTAAAACCTTTGTTTAAGTGTTTTCAATTTCCCGAATCTAATCGAAAATATTCCAAATGATATCAATAACAATGAAATAAATATAAACAGAGGATTGATTATCTGCCTAATGTGTTCTGGCGCAGTAGAAATATAAACACAACTTTTTTCACATGTTTTTATTACTGGAAATATTAATAATGCCAACCCAAACAAAATCAACATAATTACTCCTATGGTGGAAATTACTGCTCCGCTTTTTACCATGTAATCATAATATTTCAAATGGGAATTCATCGAGATAACCACTATTCCAATACTATTGATATCAAAGTTTTGCTAGGTCAATAGTAACATAGCGATATTCATCATTTCCCGAAACCCTATTGAACTGTCGATTAAAATATAAAAACGGTACCGTGCCTCTAACGTGGAGATCCCATAGTTTGTGAATACCATCAAAATACGCTTTTCTTTTCTTGTTACTTCGACGAAGAAATTCATGTGATAAAACATGAGATATTTGAGCACAATTATTGTCTGCAAAATATTTTTCGTTTTCATCAGAAGATGAATATAATGGTTTAGGTCGATGCCATGTAACAATTCCAAAATTGTTTGAGTGATAGGCATCTATTGGGCGACAATCTGTAAATATGGGCTTAAAGTATGGGAGATAAAAGTGGAAAACAGATTTACCTCTTTCCGAATGGTCTTTTAAGAGATAAGCTATCGATGGCCTGTCAAAAATTCTTCCAGGTATTACAGGCAATATATCGCATTCAATTGCCACATCCACATGAAATTCATGTTTTATCCACCATTTGAAAAATCTGGTCATAGATGAAACATAAGTCCAATCCTCATTGTAAAGCTGTTTCCAGTCCTCATTTTTTGCCACGTAAATAAAAAAAAGTCTGTTTAGCAATGAATAATATCATTAATTACATAAATAAAGTTTTTTAGATTTATCCTGATACAAACTATAAAAACATCTAAAATATACAAAAGTTCATAATTTGGAAGCGATATATTCAATTTGATGTCATTTAGAAAATTAGGAGCTGTTATACTTTTAGTATCGGATATGAATAAATCAGTCCAATTTTATAAGGAAATATTGAATATTCCTCTAAAGAAAAAGTCTGATGAATGGACCGAATTCTTTAATAAGGAAACAGTATTAGCTTTGCATCCAGCAAAAAATAAAGAAAAAATCAAATCAGGTCAGCATATTTTAGTTGGGTTTTCAGCTAGTGATTTTGATCAAACTATGAGAAATTTGCAGGATAAAAAAGTTACATTTTTTAAAAATCCGAGAGAAGAAGGTTTTGGAAAACATGCAATCATAGAAGATCCAGATGGCCATTTGATATCTATTGTCAAATTAAAAGAAAACCCACTAGAAGGGGACGGATTCGACTTTTTAGGTCTTGTAGGGGCAGAATAACAATAATTGATTTTAATTGCTTATACCCTCTGTTCCCAAACGATGCTCAATAACATCCAGAAAAGCCGTTATTTTATCAATTGACAATTTTTATAATTTATTTACAACAATGGATGAAACGTTTTGTCCTGTTTTGAATTTATGACTATGTACTTACTTTAACGAAGAACCAATAATTTATCATTGAATAAGCAATACTGAATGTGAGATACATTTAAAGCCAATGTTCCGTAAAAATTACGACTAAATATCTGCAGGCAAGTATGCGGTTAACATAATTTTATTGTCAAGTGTGTGCCTGTCTATCTCTTATAACTGATTTTCTAAATATCATCTGGCATCCAAGGCTATTTAACTTTAGTGAAACCTTATTGTTAAAGTTGTATTTCTTGGAATTTACAACCTTATAATTCCTTTAGTTAAAGAAAATCGGATGGGGCCGAAGGGATTTGTTCTAATATGTTTACGAAGACATATTATTTGAACCCCTGATCCACGGGTTTCTTCTATAATTGCCCATTATATGATCTGGAGCCCGTTGCGATTCCAGGCTTCGCTACGACCCCACCTTCAATATTGTTTTTTTGAATGTCCGTATAAATTTTTCTAATTCTCTGTTATTTCTTTTTTTAAATTTTTATATCCTGTGATTTTCCAAAAAAGATATATGGTCTACAATCCATATTATAATAACATTGGTACATTCTGTTGATTCTGATATTCTCTCATCCACCAAAAAAAAACATTTGAACCCAGATGAAAACTGGGGTTTGGTAGAAGAATCGGAATATTTTGCTAATAAAGTAAAACTTTATCGCCAAGATAAATTAAATGCTGATGAATTTAGGCGCTTTAGACTTCAAAACGGTGCCTATGGTTCTAGACTGAATAGTGAATTTAGTATGATACGAATAAAGGTTCCTGGGGGTGATATCAGCCCAGAACAAATGGAAAAAATCGCCAATTTGTCTGAAACGTTCTCTATAGGTTCAGCCCATGTATCCACCAGACAAAATATACAATTACACTGGGTGCAATTGGAAGATGTTAGTGAAGTAGTCAGAGGCCTAGCTGAAGGGGGTTTAACTTCAAGGGAAGCCTGTGGGAATACTATTAGGAATGTTATGTGTAGCCATTTTGCAGGAGTATGCGCTAATGAACCTTTTGATGCTACTATGCATGCAAAGGCTGTTGCAAAATTCTTTTTAAGAAATCCTTTATGTCAAAATTTGCCACGAAAATTTAAATTTAATTTTGGATGCTGCTCCGAGCATGGTTTTGTAAGAATTGCAGACGTAGGTCTAGTTCCTGCCATTCGTGATGGAATCCGTGGCTTTAGGATATACCTTGGAGGGGGACTAGGAGCCGCGTCATTCATAGGGCATCTCTTAGAGGAGTTTACACCTGAATCTAGACTTTTATCCACTTCAATATCTACTGTTAGACTCTATGATAGATTGGGCAATCGCGAAAACCTTGCAAGAAATAGGATGCGTTATTTAGTTAATGAACTGGGGTGGGAAAAATTCCAAACGTTGTTGTTAAAAGAACGTGTAATAGTAGAAGCGACAATGTCGATACCCACAAAAAATGCCTTTGATAGTGCTTTAAGTATTAATACCGATGCAAATTCTCTTTCAACCATCTCCAGCAAGAGAAAGCTACCATTGATAAATTCTGATATTGCACAAACCCCATATAATAGGTGGCTAAATACTAATGTGGTTGCCCAGAAACAACCCGGATATTATGGCATTTACATAACGTTGGGCGCTGGTGATATTACGTCAAATCAGCTTCGTGTATTAGCGGAATGTGTTAGAGAGTTTTCTTTAGAGCAAAAGGCCAGAACTACTCCACAACAAAACTTTTTCATCAGATATATTAAAGCCGAATCAATACCCAAAGTTTTCACTAAATTGTCTAGTATTGGTCTCGGTAATCCTGGTGCTAATACCCTTGTTTCTGCAGTAGGCTGTTCTGGAACGACATCTTGCAATCTTGCTATAACTAATTCCCACAGACTTGCTAAGGAGATCCAAAGCAAATTCCTGGAATTAAATTTTGACATGGATCCTGCTTTCCGTACCTCTACAATAAAAATTAGTGGATGCCCTAATTCTTGTGGTCAACATGAAGTAGCAACCATTGGATTTTATGGTGGAGCCAGTAGAATTGCAAATTCAATGGCTCCTATATACACAATGCTTTTTGGGGGTAGCACAGGTGAAACTGGTGAATTAGGAAAGACTATCATGAGTGTCCCAGCCAAGCGAGTTATTGACGTAGTTCTTAAAATAATCGAATGCTTTAAAGAAGAAAAAAAAGGCAATGAGAATTTACATGATTGGATACACAAAGTTGCTGCAGGTCATGGCAATGATAAAACAAAGACTTTGGATGATCTTAAAAAAATCCTTGTTCCTATTACCGAGTTGCCTTCTTTTGCAGAAAACCCTGATTCGTATAAAGATTATGGCGCCGACTCAAACTTTGTCGCAAAAACTGCAAGGGGAGAATGCGCCGCTTGAGTGATCTAACAAGGACAAAAAATAAAAATAGCATTAAGTATGATGTGAAGTTAAAAAAAAACATCATTAAGAAAGAAAACACAATGCCACCATCTTCACTAAATTTAGTGTGTGATGTAGATACATTAAGAACTTTAATAAAAAAAAATAAAGTTAGAGTTGTAGATGTTAGAAAAAAGGATGAATACCTAAAAGGTCATATACCTACTTCTGCTTCTTTACCGTTAGCTGACTTATTATCCGATGATTCTCCAGAATCCGTAATTAAGATTATGAATAATTTGGGAATAGCCGACAATACTCCGGTAGTTGTATATGACGATACTTTTGGGGCTCTAGCTTCAAGAGTTGCATGGTCTTTCAAATTTGTCGGACATAAGAATGTCTCCCTTTTAGAAGTTGCTTATAGTGGTTGGAAAAACATGGGCCTGGAAATAGAAAAAAAATCTAATAAATTCCCCAAATCCTCCCACTCTATCGATATTGATTATTCTATTTATGCGGATGCTGAATACGTAGAAAATGCCCGCAATGATAAAAATAAAGTCATAATTGATTCTCGTGAAAGACTAAATTTCCTAACAGAGCACATTCCGAACTCAAAAAATATTCCATATACCATGATACGCTCAGAAGACTCCATTTTAAGAAATCCTTCTGAACTCAAACGATTTATGGAGAATAGGGGTATCGACTCTAACAGTGAAATTATAACTTATTGTGGGAGTGTGGGAACCCTGTCTGGATTGGTTTTTTTTGCTTTAAAAACAGCTGGAATTTCAAACGTAAAACTTTACCCCAAATCCTTTAAGGAATGGAAATCTTTGGGGAAACCTAAAATAGAATTTAAGGATGCGACATACTGGGACCTTTCAGCGGAATGAATTTTTTATGCCGAAACATTTTATCATTTCATCTTTCAAACCAGTTGATGATTTCCTCTATATTTTGATTCTTTATTGTTATTTTTATTGGCCCTAATGGTGATTCATCTTCGTCTTCAATTAGTGCAACGACTTTAGAAAATGCCGCTTGCTTATTCAATAAGAACCATGTTGTGTCCATGTTTTGGTTGCTAAATAAAATTTTTTTTAAAACCGATAAAGCAGACTTTGATCTTATTTGATCTTTTACTTTTTTAAATACCTCCATTTTTTCGGTAGATGTGTACAGTTTGTTGTCTTTTAATATTAGGGCAGACTCTGGAAAAACATTTTTTATTGCAGAAGACACTTTTTCTATCTCTTCAGTAGGATTAACATATGCCTGAACTATTATCTCTACATCTTTGTACTTGTGATTGTTTTCGTTTATCATAGCCATATTATGCGGTAATGATTCCTTTTTCTTCAAAATCCCTAAATTCTGTAACCCATTTTGCGATAATTTTCTCAACATTGTTTCTAAATTCTGCGATGGTAAGGGCATTGTTAGATATTACTTCGTCAGCTAATGCTATTGCCTCACATATTCCTGTGTCTATTTCCCTTTTATCCCTTTGTAAAAATTTTTCATAATTAGAGGGGGAATCTGATCTATCTCTTAGTTTTATGTGATTATACCTTGTATTTGATGAGGCATGTATAGCTAATAGCTTTACAAAATCCAGATCTTTTAAAATTTTAAATTCCTCGTAACTCCTGATTCCATCTATTACAACAAACTTGTTGAAATCATCACGTTTTTTTATTTTCTGCAAAATTAGTTTTGCAATTATTCCATTGCCATGTTCATATCTTAAATTCTTCATTAGCATGCCTAAATTTTCATCGTTTAATTCCATCTTTTCTTCAAGCGCTTTTTCTCTTATAATGTCGCCCATAATAATAACTTGAAAGTTTTTTTCTTTGAGCAAATTAGCGACAGTTGATTTTCCTGCCCCTGGCATTCCAGTCAGACATATTACAAGTCGTTTTAAAATTTTAATGACCTCTATTTCATAAACTATGTGACTTAATTTATTTTTTAATGAATTACTTGATATGATACTGAGATGATACTAACATCATAAAATGCGGTTATTTGTTGCAATAGATGTAAATAAAGTTGGTGTTGAAAAATTACAAAACTATCTTTCAAATAAATTCAAATTTAATTCTCGCAATGTAAAGCCAATAAAAAAAGAGAATCTGCATATGACTATAAAATTTTTAGGAGAGAAAACAGATATTGAAACAAAAGATATAATGTCTGACCTAGCAAGAATTCGTTTTGACTCTTTTAAAATAATGTTTGATAAAATGGGTGTTTTTCCACATATGCGATCTCCACGAATCATCTGGCTTGGTTTAGATGATCAGAGCAATAAAAAATTAAATGATGTCTACCTTCAAATAAATGATGTACTAAAAAAATATGACAGTGGAAATAACAACGGTGAACGTAGGAATTCTATTGGTAATCAAAAATTCTTTCCGCATCTTACGATTTTTCGGATTCATAATAATTATAAGATTCCTAATTTTCTTTCTTCTCCATCAGATAGACTTATTTCAGAAGAAGAAGAAGAAGTAAATACAATTAGTTTGAAAAAAAGCACTATTACGTCAAATGGGTCTGTATATTCTGATTTGCTTTGTATTAATGCCACTAAAAGAAATGAATATTGAAATAAATGATTTAATTGATGAAATACTTGATGATTGCACACCTACCGACTCAGAAATAATCCATTTAAATAATATTGCAAATAAAGTAAAAGACCTTATTACTAATTTTGTTTCGGATAGAGACAATTATGGCTTCGTAAAAGACGTTGTATTTGGTGGTTCTTTTGCCAAGGGAACCTGGCTTAAAAAAGAAACTGATATTGATATATTTGTAAAGTTTGATAGTCAAACAGATATCAAAGATTTTGAAAACTATGGAAAAGAAATAGGATTGCAATCACTAAAAGACTTTTCTCCATATCTTCGATATGCCGATCACCCATATGTTGAAGCATATGTTGAAACCGTTAAAGTCAATGTCGTCCCTTGCTTTGATGTTTCTTTTGGAAAATGGAAAAGCGCAGCAGATCGTTCTCCATTCCATACGCTTTATGTTGTCAGTAGTCTTGATAATTATAAAAAGAACCAAGTTAGGTTGCTAAAAAAATTTTTAAGATCCTTGAATGTTTATGGTGCAGAAATATCTAGGAAGGGATTTAGTGGCTATGTCAGTGAAATTTTAATTGTAAACTTTGGCTCCTTTATATCAACATTGGATTATTTCTCCAATTTTGATGTGGATAAAAACGTAATTGACCTCGACAACAATCTTATTGATGCTGATAGTTTGAAAAAAAGATTCAATAGCTTCCTAATAATATTAGATCCGGTTGATAGCAATAGAAATTTAGGCACTGCTATTTCTCCTTTATCTGCCGGAACATTTATTCAAGGCTCAAAGGTCTTTTTAAGAAATCCTTCAAATGATTTTTTTGTTGACATCAAAAAAATTCGTAATGCTGATCCCGCGCTGATAGAATTATTATCTGCCAGTATCTTGATCACTGAATTTAAGTTTAGTTTTAGGGCACCTGACATAATCTGGGGTCAATTACAAAAAACTATGAATTCCATGTCAAAATTCATAGAGTCAAATGGATTTAAAATCATTAAAAATGTTTGTTTTACAGATGAAAGAGAACGTTGTGTTATGGCGTTTTTGATGGAATCCATAACCATTCCTAAGTTATATAAACGAATAGGCCCGGATATTTTCAGGGATAATGATCCCGAAAAATTTGTCAAGTCAAACTCCATCTCACCAGTCAAATGGATGACTTCGGATAATAGACTAAATTGCCTTCTTTTGCGTGATTTTATCGATGCTAGAGAATATTTGAAATTTGTTTTTATGAATAAGCCTGATCTAATTGGCATTCCTAGTGGATTGAGACCGGATTTTTTATCTACCGTACAAGTGTATTCTGTTGATCAGCAAAA
>JBBJMN010000040.1:0-17314 GCA_037720485.1 Candidatus Nitrosocosmicus sp. | reverse complement strand
CAGGGCCAGCTGAAAACAGTTTGGGCATTGATTTGCCAACTGATTTGATTGGGTTGATAATTTTTTTGCTTATGGTTTCCTTTGCTTACTCATAACCTAACCACCGAGCATTAGTATATGCAAAATCCAAAACATAATTTTACTTTCTTTACACATATGTAACAATATGTTAAAATAATTTATATAGTGTAATGTATATTACATAGGGAGGTAATAGAAAAATATGAGCATAGGACCCATAGATAACGATAACAAAGTATCCAAAGTAACTGCAACCCTTAAAGTCGCTGAGGCAGAGCAGCGTGATGTTGGAAGGAAGATTGCCCGTGTTGACCCATCAGTAGCCAAACGCTTAAACATTAGTAGCGGTGACGCACTGGAATTGGTTTCCCTTGGAAGAAAAACCACTGTTCTGAGTTGGCCAGCAAAGGAAAGCGACAGGGGAAAGGAGTTGATCAGAATCGACGGGCTTATCAGAAATAGGTTGGATGTCGGCATCAATGACCTGATAGAAATAAGGGTTGTCGAGTCCAAGGAGGCCAAGAGCATAACCTTTGCTCCAATTGAGCCCCTGAGAATAACGGGGGCAGAAGAGTTTCTTGCCGAGTATTTGAATGGAACCCTAATGACCAAAGGGGACACAATACCAATCATCGTCATGGGCAGAAGGGTGGATTTGGTTGTAATTTCCACCAATCCCTCAGGTCCAATAATTATAAACAACGCGACAGAGATTGTTGTCTCTGAAGAAAGCTCAAAGGCTGAGCAGATATCAAAAGAAGGAGAAAACGCCTCTATCACCTACGAGGACATTGGTGGGTTGGGAGACGCAGTCACAAGGGTCCGGGAAATGATAGAACTTCCCCTGAGGCATCCGGAGCTGTTTAAGAGACTGGGAGTTGAGGCCCCAAAGGGAGTGTTGTTGCATGGGCCTCCCGGCACAGGGAAAACCCTATTGGCAAAGGCAATAGCTAACGAGACAAACTCAAACTTTTACACAATCGGTGGTCCGGAAATAATGAGCAAGTACCATGGGGAGTCGGAGGAGAGGCTAAGGGGGGTGTTTCAGCAAGCCGAGAAAAACGCACCCTCAATCATCTTTATAGACGAAATCGACTCCATTGCCCCAAAAAGAGAAGAGGTGACAGGGGAAACCGAACGGCGAATCGTTGCCCAACTGTTATCGCTAATGGATGGCATGACATCGAGGGGAAAGGTGGTGGTGATAGCGGCCACAAACCGGGTAAACGCTATCGACCCGGCTTTAAGGCGTCCAGGAAGGTTTGACAGGGAAATAGAGATAGGGGTCCCAAACAGGGATGGCAGGCTAGAGGTGCTGCAGATTCACACCAGGGGAATGCCAATCGACAAGGATGTCAACCTTGAAAAGCTCGCGGACATTTCCCATGGTTTTGTGGGTGCGGATTTGCAGGCACTTGCCAAGGAGGCTGCGATGAGGGCTTTGAGACGCGTATTGCCAGACATAAACCTTTCAAGTGAGGGCATACCCGTTGAGACTCTAAGGAAAATCATCGTCAGGATGCAGGACTTTATGGACGTAATCAAAGAAATGGAGCCTTCCGCAATGAGGGAGGTGTTTGTGGAGGTTCCCGACATAAGGTGGGATGACATAGGTGGCCTATCACCGATAAAGCAGGAGTTGCAGGAGGCTGTGGAATGGCCCTTAAAGTACTTGGGGGTGTTTACCTATGCAGACGCAACACCGCCAAAGGGCATTTTGCTTTACGGTCCCCCGGGCACAGGCAAAACACTGATGGCCAAAGCCGCCGCAAATGAAAGCGAGGCCAACTTTATCAGCATAAAGGGTCCGGAACTGCTGTCAAAATGGGTCGGGGAGTCCGAAAAAGGAATAAGGGAGATATTCAGGAAGGCAAGGCAGGCGGCTCCATGCATCATATTCTTTGACGAACTGGACGCCATAGCACCAACAAGGGGAGGGGACCATGGGGACTCCCATGTCACAGAAAGGGTCATCAGTCAGCTCTTGACAGAAATGGACGGACTTGAGATACTGACCAATGTTGTTGTGATAGGCGCAACAAACAGGCCCGACATCATAGATCCCGCGTTGTTGAGGCCAGGAAGGTTTGACAGAATCCTTTATGTCTCGCCTCCCGATCGCGACTCCAGGCTGCAAATAATAAAAATCCACACCAAAAAGAAACCACTGGCAGATGGCGTCAACATTGAGCAGTTGGCAGACAAAACAGACGGATACACCGGCGCGGACATTGCATCACTGTCATCTGCCGCAGTCATGCTTGCATTAAGGGAACACATAACAAAATACCCCAACCCCATGGAAGCCGAAATACACGCTCAGGAACTAAAAATCAGCATGAAGCATTTTGATGATGCCATGAGAAAGATTCGCCCGCTGTCAAGGCAGGAGCTGGACATGTACAAAAACGTATCAGACAAGTTTGGAAAGCCTCAGTTACCTGCCTAAGATGGCAGGCATAATTCCTTTACCTACTTATAGTAGTACTAAAAGGCAAGTTAACTAAAGAATGCGCTGGCAACACTGTTTTGTTCCTGTGTCAAAATAGTAAACTACTAACCGTCACCCATATTTTTAGATCATTTACGTTTATTTACCAATCGTCTAAATCTGTTTTATTGGCTTTTCTTATAGAGCATAATTAACTAGGGCAATTTAGAACACAGGTTTTCAGTTGGTTTTATGCAAGTTTAATTCATCGGTGTCTTTATAAGGTGACTTGATAAATTAAAATATTATTCATTTTTTATGGTTTCACTTCGACAATCAAAACATTACATTACCCATAAGAGTAATAGTAACTCAATTGAAAATAATGCTTTATCTGCGAATATGAAAGGAGCCACAACAAATGACCCCCAAGCATTAGTGTGTGGATATAACCGGGGCCTAGCATATAGAGGGGCCGATATTAGTTGAACCTTCATCATATGCGACAAGGTAAAAGGCATATCATTTGACCACCCACAAAGCATCTCCGACATCGGTGTGAATACTTATTGCCAAATGAAATAGGGACATAACAAATATTTTTTATTTATTGTCCATTGTTTTCTTTTATGGTATTTTAATGGGCCTCCAATATTCATGCCAACCAAATGAATCCATGCCAAAACACTTAGCATGTCCAAAATCTTTCTCTTAGGATTGACTTCCAAATGTATGCAAAAAATGGCCGTTACCGCTATGGCGACAATAAAAACAAGGTAAATATTATTCCAAGAGAAAACCATTTTGCAGGCCTTCAAAAGACAATGATAGAAACTGGATCATGTTTAGGTTAGTTGCAGAAACAAATTGAGACACTACCATTAATAATGCCATCGAAGTCATCATTCCCCCCCCCTGGATTATGGCTGCAGCAATGAATCTGTTTTCCCCATGTTGTATTATGCATATCTCCCATCATACGACTTTGCTCTTGTTTGTTGATTAATAGAAGGGCTTAAGTCTTATGGACGGACGTTAGGGGAAAGAACCAACGAGGATTGCTATTTTATTATGAGAGTTTGATACAACTATATACCCTTAATTTAACTTTGGCAAATCTTTATTTTTTATATGCAATTAATAATTTACTCTAATTGCCATTTTCTTTGATATTCTTATATCTCCATAAATGTAGTCCTGTATGAATCTTGTTTAATTTAGAAATAGCATTAGATAACATAATCTCGCATTGCTGTTCTTTTTTTAATATCTGTAATTCATTTTTCAGCTCCGATTTGATTTATCCATTCATCTAGAAGTTGTTTTTCATCCCTTGAAATATTACCGCGGCTACTAAAAGTCATCTAATTTGAGTAGGTTTATTTATTATTAAATTTTTGTTGTCTTTATGTCATTATTAGCTTCGTCATTAGATAAAAAAAATTGGCCATTGCCATTTGGATATCCCGCTTTTCAGACTATTCAGTTTTAAAGATACAGACCAGACCATTCATCAGAGGATTTACACATGCTTATTATGTAGCGTGAAGTTACTATAAATTCGTCTTGTCATGTTCTTTGCAGAATAAAACACTACCACCCAACTGAGTAAAAAAGGCCATTGTTAAAATAATATGGCAGGTTATCATTTCCCACATGCACACGGATTCAAAGTCCATAGGGCCTGTTAGGATAAAGGCCATTTTAGACGGGTTCTGCTAAATTTGGCATTTGGCAAAAAGTGGCATAAACCCAAAACTATAATCAGGATCCGGACCCATGGCCACTGTTTACAAGCGGTAGAATTGCCTGTGGCAGGAGAATGACCATAAGGAAAAAGATTATCTATACTAGTCCAGTCTCAAGCTTTTTAGCATTGCCGCGCAGTTATCATCTAAAAATATGTCCACCCCACCCAGACGATCCTTCCACTTGTCTGCCAATTGAACGGTGCATTGGTTTGTCATTTCCTCCAGATAGGAGTTGGTAATGGCCCACGGATTGCCAGGATTGGAAGGACCAACGACCTTTGCCATATCACCAAAACTAACATTTTTTAGTACTTGCTGAGCTGTTGTTTTTAAATCAGACATGAATTCTTTTTGGGCCACTATGTCCTCCATACTGCCAATTCGGGTGAGGTGACCACCTATGAATTTATCCACTCGGTAGTTATTCGCTATTTCATCTGGTGTATCCATAAATCCAGTAACATTTTCTGAGCCCCCAAGTCCATCAAAAGGCACCCAACCCGGATAGATAACGTCAACAAACATCAAAGCCTTTTGCTTTGGTGCGTAGATGTAGATGTTTCCCGCCTCATGGGTAACACCCGGATAATCCAACTCTAATACTGGTTTGTTGTCCACCCTTATCTCGTACTTGTCTGTAAAGGTTATGTCAGGTAACGGCCTGTTGGAGTCGTTTGCAAGACTAAGCTGGTTTGCGGTTTCCTCTTGTGCAATATAGGTTGCGTTATCTGGGAAGATGTACGCTGCACCCACATGGTCTTTGTGTGTATGGCTATAAACGAAATACCTTACAGGCTTGTCTGTTACCTCCGATATGGCCTGCAGATATTCGTCTCCGATTGCTGGAGGGGCGTCTATGGCTATAACTCCACCTTCCGTTACCATAAACATGGTGTTATATGCGCCATTGCCCAGAAAATAAAGGCCGCCACCAAGGTGCTCGATAACATATCCTTTTTCTGGAATTGCCGGCCCACTAGTATTACCAGGAACAGGATAGTAACTGAATGGTGTGCTTGAGGGATCGTCCAAACTGATGGTGCTTGGTGTAAGTGATCCATTATTAATAGCAGTAACATTTGTTTGCTGCTGCGCCAGTGCTGTTGGCGTTAAAATGCTTACTGAAAATAAAGAAAGAATAAAGAACATTGGGAACACGGGGTTTTGAAGTTTCATCACGATTCTAATATTTTTAGTCTATTTAAATAATAAGCCTACCGACAAAAAGGTTGGGGAGATAGGCTCGGTACACAACCAAATTCAAACCATCATTGTGATATAATGACGGTTTTGAGATAGGCTGAACATGGTTTGATGGGTTTGGGTTTTTTCTTTTCATGGTGGTGTCCACTTCCGACCAAAACAAGGATTATTTATTTAAGTTGAGACTAATGCAATGGTTTATTTTTTAATCCAGGTGTTAAAAATGCCAACAGTATGAAAAAAGAAGAGACTGCCCAGGAAATAGTTTCCAAAACAATCACCAATGTAAAGGAAAATCCACTAGTGATAAGAGAAAACGGATGCGCTGCTTGCCATGTGCTATTTGCTTTGTCCAGGGAAATGGAGATAAGCGAACAGGAGGCATCAGATTTGCTGTCAGAAGTCCTGTCTGCAAATCCTGATCTTGATGATTATTTTATTGACATGGTGGAAAACATACACATGAAAAGAAGAATGATGGGAACAATATTTGCAATCAAAACCAGAGAAGCAAAGGACAAATACATACACTCTAATTTTAAAAATACCCTTGCTGAGATGCATTCAGACATCATAAACTATGGGCCAGATATTGCTTTACGGGAATTACTTTTGTCCATGATATCTCTAGAAATAGCAAAAAACATAGGAATAGACCATCATGCCTCAACAGAGGAGCTTTATTACTTTATGAGAAAAAACGAAAAAGAAACAAATGAAAACTTGCTAGAGTTTGTCAATCAACTGTATCAAAGAATCACCAATAGAGAGATGAAATAGTATCGAAAAACGGAAGTTATTTTTTTCTGCCATTCGGCAAGCCTTGGACAAAATAGCGAATGGCCTATATCACGCTTTCGGAATCCCCCCTTGAGAGGAATTACACCAACCAATGTGTTTGGAAAATTTAAATGCTTTATGTTGTTGTGGGTTAAAGGAGGATTAAAGAAATCTTCTCTTTCGGTTTACACATACATGAAGGAGTTTTTTGATCCTACTCCCAAATCAGAATGGAAGCTAAAGGATATGCACTATAATGCATTTCATCAAGCACTCAGAAGAATTGCCATAAAGCAGTTTAGATAATGGATAATATGACAAATGACCTTGTACTACAATCATTGTTTGAAAAAAAAGGCGGATATTGATAACGACAAAGATAAAAATGATGGCAATGATTTTGTCAAGATATTTGACGGCACTTTGAATGGTTGGGAGATGGCTGGGAAAGGGGGGTTTTTGCAATAGTATTTGAAGGAGAACGGCAGCAGCAGCAGCAGCAGCAGCAGCAGCAGCCGTTTCTTAAAACTCAGGGAGGAATGGGTTTGCCATGGTATTGCAAAAATAAGTTCAAGGATTTTATTCTCAAGCTTGAATGGAAGGCGACTGACAGGCAAGACAATTCGGGCGTATTTGTAAGGTTTCCAAATTCCAATGGTGATCCACGGGTTGCAGTTAATAATGGATACGAGATACAGATTGATGATTTGGCCCTACATGACGGTAATCCAGCCCATTTGACCGGTGCAATGTATGGTTTTATGCGTCCAACTAAAGTCGCGTCAAAACCTGCTGGGATTTGGAATGATTTGGTCATATTTACAAAAGATCAGAAATACACGGTAATCATAAATAATGAAACAGGGATAAAAGACTATCTAGGCAATAGAGCAAAAGAGGGATGCACAGGATTGCAAAACCATGATGTCAAATCAACAGCATATTTTAGAAACATCGCCATAAAGGAAATATCATAGAAAGGTTGTTGCCATCTTTGAAAGTCCCCCATCATTCCTTGTGGTAGCAAAGGCAAAGGCAAACCTGTTTAACTACACTCTAATGGGTATTGCAATGTAATCCGTATCAATGTCAGGATGGATAAAAAGATCTTTTGCATAATTGAAAACAGTTTGCCATTTTGGTATGGTGGATATTACGTCAGGCATCCTTATAAAATATGGCCCCATACCCATGGTCTATCAGTCTTTGGTAATATACTATCCCGCTCTTAAGGTTCTAGGTAATGTTAAGAGCCCTACATCCAATATTAAAATTTAAATCCAGCACAATTAAACTTTAATAATTGTTGTCAACAACATTATTTCTAATAAGAACAATACTAGTGATAGCAATAGCAACAACAACAGCAGCAGGAATTAATTTATCCCCATATCCGTTGAGTCAAATCGTCACAGGCATATCACAATCATCACAGTTTCCATTATCACCGCCACCACAATCGCAACAACAACAACAACAGCAAAACTCAACTACCATTACCACCAATGGTAAATCCATATTTGATTTGGAAAGTCATCTTTTAAACTCGATATTCAACCAAGTTCAAAATTCCGTAGTACAGATAACCTCCACGATGTCTACAGCCCAACCAACTACCCCGTATCCAAACCCTCCCTCAGACAACCCAAATGAGGATCAGAATGCTACTGCATTGGGTTCGGGTTTTGTATATAGCGATAAAGGCCACATAATTACTAATTACCACGTAATTAGCAATGCAAATACAGTTGACGTTACATTTACAGATGGAAACAGGTATACTGCTTCTGTTATAGGCAAAGATCCACTAAGCGATATAGCAGTTTTAAAGATTATAGAAAACCTCAATAAACCTATTGTCCCACTAAAGATCGCTAATTCTACCAATATAAAGGTAGGAGATAAAGTGATAGCAATTGGAAATCCATATGGTTTGGACAAAACGATGACTACAGGAATAGTAAGTCAGACAGGTCGCCTAATTCAGGAACCTTCCGGTATTTCAATCACCGATGCCATCCAGACTGATGCACCACTTAACCCAGGTAATTCCGGTGGGCCATTGCTAAACATAGAAGGTCAGGCCATAGGTATAAACACTGCAGGGGAGTCTGAAAGGGTAGGATTTGCGGTTTCCTCTAACACCATTGTAAAGGAAGTGCCCATTCTTATACAAGATGGAAACTTTACCCATTCTTATCTAGGTATCGATGGCACTACACTTACTTCTGACTTAACGTCACAATTTAACAACATATCAAAAACATTTAGGGGTGTTTATGTTAATACAATTATAAAAGACGGACCAGCCGATAAGGCCGGCATTAGAGGTGCCACAACTGATTATTATGGACAAAAACATGGCGGAGACATAATTACAGCAGTCGATAAACAAAATATAACAAAAATGGACCAACTGGTTACCTTTATCAATCAAAATACAAGACCCGGAGAAACTATAACTATAACAGTATACAGAGATGGACACTATATGGATTTGAAAGTAGACATATCGGCACGACCCTTCTCACCATCATATCCTAAATAACCAACCAACAAAAACAATGTGCTACGGTATAGCATAGCAATGCAACACGGTTTTTTTAATTAAATATTTAATTCTGTAATAGATTTTAACAAAAGCGTTAATGTCCAATCAACGATATTGCACGCAAATCTCCAAACCAATAACTTCTTTTCTAATGGTGGAATTCACTCAAAAACGGATATTGGCATTGGCATTATCCCGCATATTGCAGATTAAATCGCCATGATCCACACTCATTGTTTTGTTATTCCCGTTTTAGCAGCACTATGTGATTTGTATTATACGGAATATGTAGAATAAAATCCATCTACCCTAATAATGAATTAGGAGAATATAGCAGAGTTAGCTTAACAAACACAGATATTTACGATTCGTATTGTGTCGTGTAACCCAAATATTGCCTACAAAAAGGAACGAGCTGATTGTAACAGCAGTCAGTTCAGGGATAAGGAACATCATGCCATGGCCAATATTTGTTATTCATTCAACCTTTTTTTATTAGTTGTTTGTGCATGCCAATATGCAAGGTGGAGTTATGTACTAACCACATAACGAATCGGCCGAATTTTTTTACGGGTTTATCACCATTTGAAATAAAAATCCTTGAAATATAAAGGGCCAATTTTTGTTCATTCTCATTTGAATCCGTAACACCATTGAGTAAAAAAAACCGTAATAGCATGAAGGTCAAAATTATCCACATGCAATCAAATGATGCAGCTTTTGTTCAAAAAATAGTAAAAAGGGCCAGAGTTGCCAAACTCTCCACAATTGACATTGAAAACATGCCACATACAGTATCAGTAGTCTTTGCATTTATTGGTCACCACTATTACATACCACTGGATAGGAAAAGGAAAACACAACCGGTTGAAAAATAAAAAAGAGTTAGAAACATACAACACAATCCAAATGTTGCCCTGCTAACAGATCAATATGATGATGATGGGAGTAAACTGGTTTTTGTAATGATTCAAGGCAAGGCATGTCTGATAGGCAAAGAGGAGGAGAAATGGAATGAGAATAACAATAATAGAAACAACAATTCCGTACTAAAAGAAATTCATAAAGTGCTCTATCAAAAGTATCCTCAATACAAGGTGGTTGGGATTTGGGAATACTGCATACAGATACAACCACAAAAAACAATCACTCGGAGGAATGATAAGTGATTGTTTATCCTTTACCAATCCAATTTCATTTATCTGGCAAATCTTGAGAGCTGTTTAGTAAGGTCAATCATTTTATCAATGTCTTTGCCTAATGGTGAGAAATTATAGCCAAATGCTATGTGGTCTACACCTAAATCCCGTATTTTCCTTATATCCTCGCCTATTTCGTCAATAGTTCCTGTCAAAGTGGGCCTCTCGGTATTGTTGCCAGAAGCGATAAAGGAATTTTCTTTAAGATCTGGATAGGCTAGGAGAATAATCCCGAAACTATCTGCATTTTTGTTTGCTTTGATTGATTCGTTTCTAAAATCCTTTATGATGGTTTCGACATATCCTAGTGGTGCTATACCACCCACAATACCAATCCAACCATTCAAGTCATTCTCAACAATCCTCTTTATTGTATTTGGGCTAAATCCTCCAAGGTAGATGGGAATACATGGTTTTTGTAATGGTTTTGGCCCTATCTTTGATTGGGGTATGCTATAGTACTGTCCTTTGAATTCCACATTTTCTTCAGTCCATATCTTTTTCAACACCCTTACATATTCATCTGCCCTCTTTCCCTTGTTGCTAAACGGTACGTTAGAAACTTGGAATTCGTCTTTGGACCAACCAATTCCAAATCCGGCAATGCTTCTTCCTTGTGAAAATATGTCTAGTGAAGCAAATCGCCTAGCTAAAACTACAGGGTTATGAAACAGCATGTCGATAACTGATGTTCCCAGTGAAATTTTATTGGTATTTGCAGCTACAAATGTCAGTGTTTCCAGCGGATCCATCATTATTTGGTATTCTTCAGGTAGACCCCCATCAGGTGCTGCGGGATAAGGGGTTTGGGGATGGGTGGGCCAAAGAAGCCTTTCAAACACCCAGAGAGAGTCAAGGCCCCCACTTTCTGCCATTTGTGCCATATGAAGTACATTCTCCCTTGATGCCTGTGAACCTGCCTGAGGCAATGAAATACCCACCTTCAAGATGAATCCAAAACTGATTCAGTTATATTAAAGCATTTAAACCAAAGATGATCCATAGGACTTTTCCAAAAACGTAAACATCAGTAGAATGTGCTTTAAAATCATGAGAAAATAATGGTAACATGGATTTTTTATGAAATACGCCTTTGTCATCGGCAATGTACTACAATATTGGCGCCGATTGTAATAAATAACACACAACCATATGGATTCATCGCACTTCCACCTTCTCTCACATTAAACACATCAACCATATCCATAGTTCATTGATATTAAACCAATGTCGAGATAGAATACCATAGAATAGAGAAATTGCCCATACCAAATGAACCAATAACAACATAAAATGACTCATTGGAGAATCCAATTCTAAAAACACAGTTTCGAATCCTTATCCCTACATCTCAAACTTAATCCAATAAAAAAACGTATTTTCCGAGTAAATCCATAACTAAATGGCCTCTGAATCTTCTAGGTTTTAGCATCTTATTGATTGCCTTTGCGGTCTCTGTTTTGTTTGATTTTATAATGTCTAAGAACAATTCCAAAAACAATTCCAATCACTATAGCAACAGCCATTATATCAAAAGTTATGGAATATTTATCACAGAATCTATTCCATGCCTTCCCTGCATAGAAACCGACAAGCGTGAGAAAAACACACCATACTAATGATCCTGCAAAGGTAAAGAGAATAAACACCGATAGCCTCATTTTCTGAATACCTGCAGGAATCGACACAATTTCCCTTATCCCAGGCGCCATTCGCCCAAAAAAAAATACTGCTGATTGACCGTTTCTTTCAAACCATTCCTCTGTTTTCTCTAGTTCCTCTTTCCCAATTCCAATGTATTTTCCGTATCTAGGAATTACAGGTCTGCCTATTTGCTTCGATGCATAATAAATTATTATTGCGCCTACGGTAGATCCAGCTGCCCCCATGATAGCCATACCGAGGGCACAATCTACCAATCCCAAATTTTTAGAATATGCCGTAAAACCAGCTAATGGAAATACCAATTCACTCGGTATAGGTGGAAAAAGGTTTTCCAATAATACAGCGAAAAACACTTCAGCATATCCACAGTCTGCTATCCATGTAGTTGTAGTATATACCATATCCCATACAAAAGAAAATTCTTGATAATCAGAAACAAAACCCCCCGTCGGCGTATTTCGACGTTGATATACAAGATATTGGAATTTTTGAAACACCCGTTTGCTGGCTTGTTGCATTATTGTTAAATATTGGATTGATAATTATAGAAAACGTTATCAACAGAAAAACTAAAGCAATTGGGATCAATCGAATAGCATTCTGTAAATTTAAAACATATTAATTATTGCTATTAGTAGGCTATTAGAATAAATATTATTAGTGACTTGATGGCATAATTCAAGACACATTATTATCATTATTCAACTTCTTAAATACGGGACAAGTTATTTACAAAATGATATTATGCAGCAAGAAAATATTCATGGCAATGCACCGAGAACAAAGGAATTTGAAAACCACATACTAAAAATATTTGGTTTTATTTTTTGAATTGCATTTTACAACATATCAAATAGTTTCAGATGTGTTTACCACTTTAACATCTTGTGACAACAACTTTACAATTTTATTCTGCTTTATAGTAACATATTAATTTAATAACAATCTATGAGAACCCCATTACAATTCATGTTCCTTCGGGAGGACGTGTTTAATTAGGAATGCCCGGTGTATGCGACAACAGTCATTCATTTACACCCATATTGATACTTTAATTAGTATCAATTGGCATCTTTATTGTAATTAGTGGTTTGTTTAACAAATGAGATAGCAACAGGTTTAATTCAAGAGAAGTGCTCTGATAAATATAATCGGCAGTTCTAAACCAAATTGAATTTGGCTTTTTATTCTAAAAAAAGAGAATCAAATAATGAATTAAATACATTAATTCATAAACATTCTGACGTGTTTACAAACATTCAACAAAGAAAAATAATCATGATTCTCGCTGTGGCCGCAGTATCGTTATTAATGTACAATACCACAACAACACCATCATTTGCCCAGGTAAATAATACCCAAGGCAATCCTTCTGGGAATGTGTCGACATCAGCGGATAATGAAACAAACGCTCAAGATTATATTTTGAATATTAGGTCATTGCTCAATCAAACAATATCAGCATATGCAGATAATGACACCGCAAAGGCTAGTGAATTGGCAACAACCGCTTATTTGGACAATTTCGAGCATATTGAGGAGCCAATAGGTGAAGAGCTATCAGAACAGGGAGAGGAACTACTGAGGGAGCAACTACGTGCGCAGATAGACAGCAATGCATCAATAGAGGATATCAGACAAACCGTCAATGCAATAAATACAGTATTAGATGATGCGGAAGAATCACTATCCCCCTAACCCATTTGTCATAAACAGTATCACATATTCCTTACCTTGATACAATAGACAATTTTTACATATTTTTTTTATTTTTTGATTTAGGTAAAATCCACATAATCAAAACAAACGCCTTATCGTTTTTATGCATCATTAAGCTGAATGTCAGCCACGAACCGGAAAAATTTGAAGTTGAATGAAGGAAAGATACAGGGCACAAAATCTCTTTGTTGTTCGCATTGTTCGCAATACACCATCATTGATAATAGGAACATTTACAATAGTATGGCTGAACCCCATAGTATAGATAAAAATCAAAATGCAAAACGATAACAGCATAGTTGTCAATAAAATAACACTAATTCCCCTCATACGCCATAATCGTCATCATCATTTGCATCTTTATCTGATTTCCTGAAGGGAAAATGATTTAATATCATTAGTAAACATTTTACTAACACCATCACGTAAAATAGAGGTTGCTATGAATAATGCATATACCACACCATATACAAGGACTTGAAACAATCCAGAATGAAAACCTAGAATGGGTGCATGTTGAGAAACCCACTAGAGAGAAGATGGACATTATTGCAAAAGGGTTTCCGATCCATGAGTTAAATATGGAGGACTGCCTATCAAAAAACAATCTACCGAAAATTGATAGGTATGACGATCATATTTTTATAATTCTTCACTTTCCAACTACCCATAAAGACAAAACATCCCCAAGCTTTAGTCAGTTCTCCATATTTGTAGGCAAAAACTATCTTATAACCATTCATCAGGGTGACTTGAAACCCTTATCCGAGCTTTTCCAGTCATGTAAGTTAGATGATACCAAAAACAAACGCGAAATCATGGGAAGAACATCTGGGTATCTATTGCATAGCATTGTAGATGTTTTGGTGGATGATCTTCTTCACATATCAATGAAAGTGATAGGAAACTTAGACGATGTGGAAGACGACGTATTTGATGAGAAGATAGCCAATGCTAAAGAGGTATCGACACTAAGAAGGGAAATAACAACGCTTAGGAGAATAGTGGTTCCCTTAAAAAGAATAATGTCAGAACTAACCTCCAGAGACGTAAAGAGGTTTTCAAAAAGTGAAATGGAGGAGGAATTTGACGATGATGAGGAGGAAGATTTGATATCGTATTTCGATGACGTAAATGATCATGTTTCAAAAGTTTTGGATGCATTGGATGAATCAAAGGAGACTATTGAGATTTACAAGGACACAGACTTTATGCTAAGCAGTGAAAAAACTAACAAAATTCTGAGTTTTCTGACCATTTTGTTCACATTGTCAATTCCCGTAACAGTATTAGGCACATTCTATGGAATGAATATTGATATCCCAGGCAGTGTAAATATCGACAATTCATTTTACAACCATTTACCCCTTTTTCTCATAATATTGGCATCCATAGCATTGACAATTGTAATGATATGGTATTTCAGAAAATTGGGATGGCTAACAAAATAACAATAAGCATAACATTTATCGGATTTGATTTGAATTTTAAATTTTTAGTCAGTATGGCAAATAATTCAAAAATGTATCCTAATTTTGCCCTCTTAAGGCACCAAAAATAAACACACAATCCAATGATTTTAAAATCCCCCTAATGTCATATTAAGCGATAAAACCACAGGTTCATGAGATACTCATGTGTGTGTGTTTTCTTTATTCCTTGCGGAAGCTTTGCTTATTGGCATATTGGGAACATCAGCTAACCACATCCCCCATTGCTAAATTGGGTTGGGTTAGTTTATGTGCAGCACTGGCAATAAATATCTACTACTGTTGTCAATAACCATAAAAAAAGAGAACAGCTGAAGCCTATTTATTTTTTTGGTGACCCTTTACCCATAAAGAGATAATTGATTCATTTGTTGCGTTTAAGAGTAAAAATAATAATGCGACAAAGACTGATGCAATAATCTTACTTCCACATTTGTTGGTTATGTTCAACATATGCAGGGGAATATGAGAATATATAGTTTCATACAACCCATTTTTTAAAAGAGCGAGCCAAACATCACCAGGTAAAACAATGGAACCCAACATGAACAAATGCCAAAGGCTATCAGCTGCAAATAATTAGTTCCATTAACTCTAATTGCATAAAAACAGGATAAAAACCGTTAGCAGTTGTTTCTTCTGCACTAACATGTCACAGCTATACAAACAAAAACTGTATTTTTATTTCATCAGGATCATAAGCATACAGCGAAGACGAGTATTGCTTATCTGACTCAAGAATTGCTTCATCAATGGAAATTCCCAAATGTGCAAAATGATTTTTCAACGCACATATCCCGTATTTATCACTAGGCAGGATTATTGCATAGTGATCAAGTCCTGACACATCATCGTTGCCTGCAGGTAGAATGTCTGTCCCACTCCAAGTATTAATAGCTATATGGTGATGGTAACAATCAGCAGCAAAAAAACAAGCACCAGGATAGGACGCAGTATGATGAAGGCCAAGTACATCATGATAAAACCACCTAGACCTATTCAGGTTTGACACGTGTAAATGGACATGTCCCACAGACGTGTTAGAGGGCAATCCGCCCCACATTTCATTAGGGTTTTGGGTCAGCATGCCTTTAACATCTAATGGCTCTGTAACCATATGGACTTTATCTCCATTCCACCTCCATTCCGATGGCAATCTATCAGTATAGACCTCAATTCCATGGAAATCAGGATCATGAATATAGATCGATTCAGACACACCATGGTCAGCCATACCCTCATAATATTGTGAATCAAGGTTTTTCTGTATGTGGCGTAGAAAAGATGCTAAGAACCTCCTTTCGGGCAACAGTATAGCAAAATGATATAGCCCATCTTCTTTTTTTATGTTTTTGTGACTTTGGGCATCATTAGTAACCTGGGTTAGAACAAGTAATGGTGAAAACACGTGATCTTTTTCCTGAATCCCAGAAGTAGTGTTAGAAGCAAGGAAAGTAGTATTTGCAGAGGATTCGTTCTCTAAAACCTCGAAACCAAGAACTGACTGATAAAATTTGGTAGATTCCTCTAAATTTGAAACTCTAAGATGTACATGGTCTATTTTTAGAGAGGAACCAATGTTAAAAGAGTTATTATCATCAATATCCATATATCAGAATTACAAATGCTTTGTATATAATACATCTAAGGTAATAGTCAACTTACTAAGCAACAAATAGCAAATACTACAACCTAATGCAACATTTTTTGGAAAGGAAGATCATCTTCATCTTTCATATAGTTCATCCCAGATGTTTTTGGCTGGAAATAATTTTTTTGAAAAAAAACTATAGCGGTTATTTACACCTATAATACAAAATGACACGCTATTTCTCAGGTAAAGATAAAAGAAGATTACCCCATTACCTAGATTACAATTGGTTTTTACAAAATGGTTTTCCTGGTTGCAAGGCAACGATAAAATGATTATTGAAATGTTAAACAAACAATCTGCCAATTTGGTAAAAGCAACAACATCTTTAGTAGAGATGATATCAGAAAGTAAAGAAGAAAACACCAACGGGGAAAAGGTATCACGGATCAAAGATTTAGAGCACGAGGGTGACAGCATTACGCACAATTTATTTACCACCCTACTACAAACATTTGTAACACCGCTAGACAGAGAGGACATTTCGGGCCTTGCTAGTGCGATAGATGAGGTATTGGACTATACCTATGAAATTGCAGACAGGTTTTTGCTTTACAACATCAACAGGCCCACGACGCATATGGTGGATCTTTCTAAAATTCTCCTTTCCTCAACTCAGGAAATACATGTTGTTGTCAACATACTCAACAAAATGAAAAATCCCTCTGTATTAATAAATCATTGTAACAACATCAAAAAATATGAAGAACAGGCAGATACGGTATACAGAAGGGCAATCGCAGAATTGTTTGAAAGCCATAACAATGCAATTGAGATAATAAAATTAAAAGAAGTGTACGAGAATTTTGAGTCATCTCTAGATAAATGCCAAGACGTATCAGACATAATAGAA